>NZ_CP091456.1:2130000-2430000 GCF_023611925.1 Avibacterium sp. 20-132 | reverse complement strand
AAGCAGGCGATTTTTAATCCGAATTTGTTTCCCTATGAAAATATGCAAGGCAGAATTGATCGCCCCGAAGAATATCAAGATATTGCAACAAAATGCGTTGAAAATTTCCGTTTAAAAAATAAAGGAAAATGCTTAGTATTTCTTGCTACGCAAGATGATGTGCTAGATGCGCAGCGTAGCGCGGAAACCCTTTCCCCTTTTTATGAGATCGTTTGGGATAAAAACGAAGGGCATAAATTCAAAAAAATTTCGCAACATTTACAACAAATTAAAGCCTTTAAAGTAGGATAAAAAATCGGGCGGGTTGGAATTATCCGCCCGATTTTATTTGTTATTTAACTGTCTTCCTGTGTTTGTTGTTGAAATTCAAATTGTGGAGGAAGTTGGGGTTTTAATTCATCTTCATCAATTTTTTCGACATCTGGGGTATTAAGTAAAGGTTCTTCTTTACTGTGAGTACTTTTTTCCTTGCCGACTAGCTGTGGTAAAATTTTGCTGTAACTGCCTTTTGGTGATAAAGCACTGGTGATAAAAGCGCGGTTAAAGGCATCACTAAATTCTTTGTCTAGCACGGTGTCGTTTAAAATAAAATAGCCCTTGTTTGGCAAGGCAATGTAGCTTAATACATCATTAGGGGAGAAATCGGGAAAGATTTTTTGCAATTCTGCGAGCCAATTATCCGTATCCCCTTCTATCTTGAGGGCGTTGATTTCTTTGATTAAACTAATGGCGAAACTTTTGCCTTCCACGGGTTTATCAAAATTGAACGAGAGCATTAACGGGCGTTGATTTTCTTGATAATGGCCTGTTTCAGAATAGAGGCTTAAGGTGTAAATTTGAAACGGCCCCCAGTTATAATCAGCATTGCCCACCATTTTCCAATCAGCCCAAAGGGCGCTGGAAAATACGGTAGAAATTAAAAATGCGACAAGTTTCTTTTTCATTCTTTTTCCTGATAAATTGCTTGTGGCGATTATAGCAAGTTTTTTATTTTCGACAGATTTAATTTGTACAAGTTGCTAAATTTCGCACAATTTGTTCAATTTGTTTTAAACCATTTAAGCGAGAGTGGCTCAATCGTTGTGCGATCCCAAGTTCATCAAAATAAGCGGTTAAATCAAAAGATTGTAATTGTGCCGCTGTTTTGCCGTTAATTTCTTGCAAAATCAGCCAAAGCAAGCCGTTAATAATGCGTGCTTCGCTGAAGGCATTAAATAGAAAAGTGTGGTCGTTTTTTTCTTCAAATTTGAACCAAACCTTGGCTTCACAGCCAGAAATAGGTTGCATTTGAGCAAGGGTTTCTTCATCTGGGCGAGAGAGCATTTTTCCGCTTTGAATGATGAAACGATAGCGATCTTCCCAGTTTTTGGCGTTTTTTATTTTTGTTCTCATTGCATTAATCTAACAGTGCTAAAGCTTTATCCAAGGCGTTAAAAAAGTGTTCAATATCTTGCTCATTATTATAAGGGGCAAGAGAAAGGCGTAATGTACCACGTTGTCCAAGGCTTGCCAAATAAGGTTGTGCGCAGTGTTCGCCTGCACGCAAGGCAATATTTTGTTCGGCTAAAAGGGTAGCGAGATCAGAAAGATCAATATGTTTAAATAAAAAGCTAATAATTGGGCTGTGATCGTGATACGCAAAAAGCTGACAAGTGGGATATTGTTGCAAGCGCGCGATGATTTTTTCACTTAATTGAGCCACATACTGATGCACGGCATTTTTATCCCATTTTTCTAGCCATTCTAGCACCGCATTAAAGCCGATTACCCCAGCAATATTGGGCGTGCCAGCCTCTAGTTTATAAGGTAATTCAGCAAATTCAGTATGCTGTGGGCTGACGTTCTGAACCATTTTTCCACCGAATAGCAAAGGCTGAAGTCGGTTAAGTGCGGTCAATTTTCCGGCTAAAACGCCAAGCCCTGTGGGGCCATAGATTTTATGTGCCGAAAAGGTGAGAAAATCCACATCAAGCTGTTGTAAATCAATCGGGAGATGATGAATGGCTTGTGCTGCATCAGCTAAGATTAACGCGTTACTTTGGCGGCGAATAATGGGGATGAGATCGGCTAAAGGCTGTACCACACCTGTTACATTTGACATCATATTTAATGCCACAATTTTGCAGGTTTTTTGCACCGCACTTTTTAATGCACGATCATCAATAACGCCGTTAGTCTGCAATGGGAGGACGATTAGTTTCGCGCCTGTTTTTTGGCTTAACTGTTGCCAGCTAACAAAATTGGCGTGGTGTTCCGCTTCGCTGATGATGATTTCATTTTGTGGCGTAAGCTGTGGTAATAAGCCGTTAGCCACCAAATTAATGGAGTGCGTGGTGCCTGATGTCCAAATAATGCTTTGTTCACTTTCTGCATTGAGCAGTTTTTTCACTCTAGAACGAGCCTGTTCATAGCGCGTGGTTTGTTGTTCATCATATTGGCTGCGATGTACCGATCCGGCGGATTGATAGAAAGCAACCGTCGCATCAATCAAGGCTTGCGGTTTTAAGCTAGTGGCTGCGCTGTCGAAATAAACGGCTGCGTTAGGTTGTTGAAAATAAGGGAAATTTTTCCTAAATTCTGCGGGGTTAAAAGCCATAGAATAATCCTTTCTCTTTTTGTTGGCGTTTTTGTTTACGCTGTTCACTTTGTATTTTTCGCCATTGTTCAGGTGGAATGGGTTGCGGATCTTGCCATAAGCCGATGCGTTGTGAGCGTGCCAGCTGTTGGGCGGTAAAATAGTGTTGATCTTTTGCATAACGAGCATACACCCACGCCATTCCTTGCTTTATCATCATAAGATTTACATTTTGACCTTGTTGGTTGTACACCGTCGCGAGTGTACGTTGATAGCGGTCATAGCCTGTAATTTGAAGCTGAACAAATTGTTTATAAATCAGGTTTGCTAACGCTTGACGCGATTTATTACCAAAAGGTTGTTTCTTTTCTGGGGCATCAATGCTGTCTAAACGGACTTTGATTTGTTTGTTATTTTCAAGCAAGCAACGGAACGTATCGCCATCAGAAATCGCAACCACACGGCAAGGGATGATGCGTGTCGCATTGGCTTGGGGAAGCCAAAATAGTATCATAATAAAGAACAAGAAACGCTTTTTTAACATTCTGATCACATTGATTTTAAAAACTTTTGAAATTTTCCTTATTGTAACGAAAAGCCATAACAAAACGAATAAAATAAGAGTAGAATTATTGTGATTTTAATCAATTAACAAATTTGTAGCGGTATGACCCAGAAGATTTTTCAGTTATTACGTTCTTTTACGATTCTTTTTTTAATGCTTTTTCTCGGTGAGCAAATCGCTCGTTTTATTCCTATTGGCATACCGGGGAGTATTTGGGGATTGCTTTTATTATTCACCTGCTTAATGTTACAAGTGATTAAAGTGCATTGGATTTTTGCAGGTGCAAGCCTATTAATGCGTTATATGGCGGTGCTGTTTGTACCAGTAAGCGTCGGGATTATTCAATATTCTGATCTTTTACTCCGTCAAGCCAAGGTGCTATTAATTCCTAATGTGGTTGCGACAATGCTGACATTAGTGCTAAGTGGCATTTTGGCGGATTATCTTTTTTCCCAACAGTCTTTTGCTGGATTACGCAAAAAAGTCTTGAAAAAACGGGCTAAGGAGAGTAGATGATTTACGCCTATACTTTGCTCACCCTTGTGGTGTTTAGTGTTGCATTACAAATTAGTAAGCGTTTGAAATCAATTATTTTTAATAGTTTTATTCTTACCGTGGCAATGTTGATCAGTATTGTAGTAATGTTTGATGTACCTTATACCGATTATATGGCAGGTAATGCGCCGCTAAATCATTTATTAGGCGTGAGTGTGGTTGCCTTAGCCTTGCCCTTATATGAACAATTTCGCCAAATTAAAGAATATTGGAAAACGATCTTATTTATCACCGCACTTTCTTCGCTATTCTCTATGCTAGTGGGCGCGCTACTCGCCTTGTTATTAGGGGCAGAACCGGAAATTGTCGCGACCATTTTACCGAAATCAGTTACCACGCCCATTGCGATGGAGATTGCACAAAATATTGGTGGTATTCCTGCCGTTGCCGCGGCAGCCGTATTGATTGCAGGACTACAAGGCTCAATGTTTGGTTATTTAATTTTGAAAGTAATGAAAATAAAATATGCGGAATCCATTGGGCTTTCCATTGGTGCTGTTTCGCACGTTTTAGGTACGGTGAGTTGTATGGAAGTCGATCCTAAAGCGGGGAATTATAGCTCAATCGCCTTAGTGCTTTGTGGTATTCTAAGTTCCATTTTTGCCCCTTTTGTATTCAAATTCATTTATTTTTGGGTTGTGTAGAATGAAAAATGTAGTGAATAGCCTTTGGCACGAACGTTATATCCCAGATAACCCGCGAGAAAAAGATCATCGTCCACCATTTCGTCGAGATCGTGGACGTATTTTACACAGTGCAGCCTTTCGTTGCTTACAAGCCAAAACGCAAATTCACGCAGTGGGTGAAAATGATTTTTACCGCACACGTTTAACCCATTCTTTGGAAGTGGCGCAAATTGGTAGCAGCTTGGTCGCACAGCTTAAATTTACCGAAGCATTCGCCCATTTGTCCGAGCAATTAAAGATAGACAAAAGCGTTTTACAAAAACAGTTAAAGCCTTTATTACCTTCTAATGATCTGATTGAAAGCCTATGCTTTGCTCACGATATAGGGCATCCGCCTTTTGGACACGGTGGTGAAGTGGCATTAAATTATATGATGCGAGATCACGGTGGGTTTGAAGGCAATGCACAAACTTTCCGCTTATTAACCAAGTTAGAGCCTTATACTGCAAATGCAGGAATGAATTTAACCCGCCGAACCTTACTTGGTGTGGTGAAATATCCCGCCATTTTAGATTGTTCTTCACCACAGTATGGCGAAATTTTGCCGCAAGGGAATGAAAATCCCTTGTATGCCAAAATTGCGGATTGGAAGCCGGGAAAAGGGATATTTCGCGATGATGTTGAAATGTTTCACTGGCTATTAGCACCATTAAGTGAAGAAGATCGCCAGCTTTTTCAGCAATTTAGCAAACCAAGAACAATGCCGCAGCAAACATTAAAAACCTGCTATAAATCTTTAGATTGTAGCATTATGGAATTAGCGGACGATATTGCTTATGGCGTCCACGATTTGGAAGATGCCATTGTGGTTGGGGTGATTCATTTACATCAATGGCAAGACGCATTGTTGCAGCTTAAAAATAGCCCTTCTCAATGGATTAAGGCGAATATTGAAAGCCTGAGTGCAAAACTGTTTTCAGCCCACCATTATGAACGTAAAAATGCCATTGGGGCATTGGTAAATTATTTTATTACCAATGTGCGGTGGAAAATTCATCCTGAGTTTGATGACCCGTTATTACGTTATAATGCGGAATTGCCAGAAGATGTAATTAGCGTGTTGAAAGTGTTTACTGATTTTGTGTGGCGATATGTGATTCGTGATGTTAATACGCAACGCATTGAATATAAAGGGCAGCGGATGCTAACAGAAATGTTTCAAATTTTTGAGAGCGATCCTGAACGCCTGTTACCCCGTAATACGGCAGCGCGTTGGAAAAATGCAGCGCTAAATCAGAAAAAACGGATTATTTGTGATTATATCGCGGGAATGTCAGATGCTTATGCCATCAAAGTGTATCAACAGCTTTAATTCAACAAGGGAGGCTAAATACAGCCTCCACAACTTCCGCAACGCCAATCGTCTTTATTTACCGCTTGATAAAACCAGCGCATATAGTTTTCTTCTAACGGAATATCTGCAGCAATAAACACATCACTTAACCATTCAATATTAGCAAGAATCCAATCATCTTCATCAAGTCCCTCTAAGTAAAGTTCGTCGGTAGGATCAATGAAATTATAAATTCCCCTTGTTCCCATATCGTGTTCGCGTTTTTGTTCTGGGATTTCAAGTGGCTTGTCTTGATAAAAAATTTCCCAATGCCCTAAACAAAGGGTATTGCCTTGCGTACTCCAACGCGCAATGAATGGATTTTCCATAGTAAGTATGAGTTGTTATCAATCAGTGATTGAATTATTGATCCAATTAAAACAAAGCCGAATACCCAATTCACCTTATTTTTATAAGGGCATTATGTGAAAGTGCGGTGTGATTTTGAACGATTTTTCGTTTTTAAAGTCTGAAGTTTCCCTATAAAATTTTACAGAATAGTGTAAAATTAGTCGTTATTTCTATTTTAAGCGGTATTTTACCGTCGTTTACGGTGGAAAATTTTATGGAAAAAAAATTACCTAAAGCCCTTGATGCCATTGATATAAAAATTCTTAACGAATTACAACGTAATGGCAAAATTTCTAATATTGACCTTTCTAAGAAAGTCGGATTATCGCCAACCCCTTGTTTAGAGCGTGTAAAACGCTTAGAAAAACAAGGCGTGATTATGGGGTACCGTGCGTTGCTTAACCCTGAATTATTGGACTCGCCCTTGTTGGTGATTGTAGAAATTACCCTCGTACGCGGAAAACCCGATGTGTTTGAAGAGTTTAATGAAGCGGTGCAACAGCTTGATGAAATTCAAGAATGCCATTTGGTATCGGGGGACTTTGACTATTTACTCAAAACGCGTGTAGCGGATATGGCAGCATACCGCAAATTGCTTGGCACAACCTTATTGCGTTTGCCCGGTGTGAATGATACCCGTACCTATGTGGTAATGGAAGAAGTGAAACAGACCAATTTTTTACAATTAAAATAAGATGATTAAACGAATTACAGCAAAACTCACACCAAAACAATATATTGCAGAATTGTGTTTAGGTGTCATTTCTTTATTTGGTTTGTATTTGATTATTGCTTGGTCAAGTTACAGCCCTTTTGATAACACGTGGGCGGTGTCTTCCTCGCAGCCTGAAACCCTCAATAAAGCAGGGGCGTTGGGTGCTTGGCTCATCGGCTTATTTTTCACCTTGTTTGGACATATCGGCAATTTAATTCCTTTTATTTTATGCTTTGTGCCTATTTATTTATTCAAAACGAAAAAATTCACTCAGATCACTTGGATTAAAGCCATTCTTCGCACTTTCGGGGGCGTTTTACTCTTTAGTGGCTTAACTGCATTAGCGACGTTATTGCTCTCTAATACCAGCGCTTATCTGGCTGGTGGGGTGTTGGGTGGAAGCTTAGTGGTTGCGCTTTATCCTCTTTTGGGTAAAGCGGGGGTGATTTTATGTGCCTTATTGTCTGCAATCGCCGGGTTTATTTTATGTTCTGGTAAGGCGCTGATACAGCTTTTCATCAGATTTTACTATTGGCTTACAATGAATGAAGATAAAACCCCTGCGATGGCAATGCCAACTGAGCCGCAAGCAAACAGCGAATCTGAGCCTTTAGAAGAAATTATTATCCAAAAGCCAGCGCCAATTTCGTCATTACAAAATGAAAATGCAGAGCAAAGCGAAGCAAGCGAAGAGCAAAATAAAGATAACCAAACCTTTATTCAAATTAGTGGCTTACAAGAATTTGTTCAGCCAGAAGTGCCACTTGCACATAATCAAAGCCAAGCCGTTTCCAATAACCAAGAGTTTTTTGATCCGCGCCAAATGGAATCCCTTTCCAATTATGATGTAGGGCAAGAAGAGCCATTGCCGAATGTGCGTCTTCCTCAAGCAAGTACAGTAACAAGCCCAGCTACACAAATTGGCGTAAGCACAGAACAGACAATGGTTGAGCCTGTTCAACCTGTTGTAGCACAGAAGAATTCAGCGGTGCAGACAAATTTACCAAATGTGGCTGATTTACCAAGTGCGGTGGATTTTTCCAGCGAATTTTCTGCAATAACGCAGGAACCTGAATTAAAGGTATCCATTCCTGATTATTCCTCAGAAAACCATTCAGAAACAGAAAATTGGGCAGAGCAAGAGAATGAAATGGATGAATTGGCACGTCAATTTGCAGAACAAGAACAACAACGTTTAGCGGAGATGGAACAGCGCGCAAAGGAAATCAATGCAGAGGAAGCCCTAACGCATATTCTTACCGAAAAATTACCAACAACGTATACTCAGCCGACAGAGAGTAAATCAGAGATCAGCCAGCCAGCTTACAAACCTTATGGGGATTCATTAATTCACCCTGCCTTTCAACAACAAGTGAAAAAAGCGGAAAAACCGACCACACCACTGCCAAGTTTAGATTTATTAGATAAGCGTGAAGTGGAAGAGCAAAATATCACCCGTGAGGAAATTTTGGAAACCTCACAACGAATTGAACAACAATTACGCAATTTTAATGTGAAAGCAAGCGTAAAAGATGTGTTGGTAGGCCCCGTGGTAACGCGCTATGAATTGGAATTGCAGCCCGGAGTAAAGGCCTCAAAAGTGACCAATATTGATACGGATTTAGCTCGTGCGTTAATGTTCCGCTCAATTCGTGTTGCTGAAGTGATCCCGGGTAAGCCTTATATTGGCATTGAAACCCCAAATTTACACCGCCAAATGGTGCCACTGCGTGATGTGCTAGATAGCCCGGCTTTCCGTGAATCAAAATCCTTGCTTTCAATGGCATTAGGAAAAGACATCAGTGGCAATCCAGTGATTGTCGATTTAGCAAAAATGCCTCATTTATTGGTTGCCGGTTCAACAGGGTCAGGGAAATCCGTTGGGGTGAATACGATGATTTTAAGTTTACTCTTTAGAGTGAAACCTGAAGAAGTAAAATTTATTATGATTGACCCCAAAGTAGTGGAGCTTTCTATTTATAATGACATTCCTCACTTGCTTACCGAAGTCGTTACCGATATGAAAAAAGCAGCGAATGCATTGCGTTGGTGCGTGGATGAAATGGAACGTCGCTATCAATTATTATCTGCTTTGCGAGTGCGTAATATTGAAGGCTATAATGAAAAAATTGACGAATATAACGCAATGGGAATGCCTATTCCAAATCCAATTTGGCGTCCGGGTGATACGATGGATACAATGCCGCCAGCCTTAGAAAAACTCAGCTATATTGTGGTGATTGTGGATGAGTTTGCCGATCTTATGATGGTAGCAGGAAAACAAATTGAGGAGCTTATTGCTCGCCTTGCACAAAAAGCCCGTGCCATTGGAATTCATTTAATTTTGGCTACGCAACGTCCTTCAGTGGATGTCATTACGGGCTTAATTAAAGCCAATATTCCAAGTCGTATTGCCTTTACCGTGGCAAGTAAAATTGACTCTCGTACCATTCTTGATCAAGGCGGAGCAGAAACGCTGTTAGGTCGAGGAGATATGCTTTATTCAGGGCAAGGGTCATCTGATTTAGTTCGTGTACACGGTGCCTTTATGAGTGATGATGAAGTGGCTCGAGTGGCTGATGATTGGCGAGCAAGGGGAAAACCTAATTATATTGATGGCATTTTAGACAGTGCTGATGAGGAAGAAGGGGAAGTCGCCCGCAGTGGTGATGAGGGCGATCTTGATGATCTTTTTGATGAAGTGATGAATTTTGTGATCGAAACAGGCACAACCTCTGCGTCATCAATTCAACGTCGTTTCCGTGTCGGCTTTAACCGTGCCGCACGCATTATGGATCAGCTTGAAGAACAGGGTATCGTATCACCATTGCAAAATGGAAAACGTGAAATTTTAGCTCGTCGCTCAGATTATTAGTTTAATCTTTCAGAAAATGACGTAAAAAATGCAACAAATGGGACATTTGATTGTCTGATTAACACAATGATTTCCCATTATTTTAGAATGTAAGGAACATTTATGAAAAAAATGGCAGCAAAAATGACCGCACTTATGTGTTTAGGATTAAGCCAATTGGCTTGGGCAGATGCGGTGAGTGAATTACAAATGCGTCTTAACAAAGTGGATGTATTAAGTGCCGATTATGTACAGAAAGTGAGTGATGCGAAAGGCAAAGAAATTCAACAAGGGCAAGGCAAACTTCGTATTAAACGGCCAAATTTATTTAGAATGGATAATCAATCTCCGCAAGAAAGCCAGATTGTATCAGACGGCAAAACCCTGTGGTTCTACGACCCTTTTGTGCAACAGGTTACTGCAAATTGGGTGTCTGATGCAGTGAATAATACGCCATTTGTGTTGCTTACTAGCAATGATCAGGGGCAATGGAAAAAATATACGGTGGTGCAATCTGCAGATACCTTTACCCTTAAACCGAAATCAGCGAAAAGCAATATTAAGCAATTCACTATTCGCATTGATACTGATGGCGTGCTGAAAAATTTCAGTACGACAGAGCGTGATGGGCAAACCAATTTATACTTATTGCGTAATATCACCAATCAACCGTTAGCGGATAATTTATTTAAATTTACTGTGCCGAAAGGGGCAGAATTAGACGATCAACGTAAGAAAAAATAACCGCACTTTATTCAAGGCTAAATTTCGATTTAGCCTTATTCTTTTTTAACTCATTGAAAAACCAATATTATTTAGCTGAGAATATACCAATGTCGAATCTTGCTTTTGATTTTGCTGAAAATGATTTTCGTCCTCTTGCTGCGAGAATGCGCCCCACTCACTTAGACGAGTATTACGGACAAAGCCACTTAGTTGGTGCGGGTAAGCCATTACGTAAAGCCATTGAAGCAGGGCATATTCACTCAATGATTTTATGGGGGCCTCCCGGCACAGGCAAAACCACCTTAGCAGAAATTATCGCACAGCGAATTAATGCGGAAGTGGAGCGTATTTCGGCGGTAACGGGTGGGGTGAAGGAAATTCGTGAAGCGATTGAACGGGCGAAACAAAATCGCCTAGCTGGGCAACGCACGATTTTATTTGTAGACGAAGTACACCGTTTCAATAAAAGCCAGCAAGATGCTTTTCTGCCTTACATTGAAGATGGTACGGTAATTTTTATTGGTGCAACCACAGAAAATCCCTCTTTTGAACTCAATAATGCCTTGCTTTCAAGGGCGCGCGTGTATGTGCTGAAATCATTAACCTCACAAGAAATTGTAGCGGTTTTACAGCGTGCCATTGAGGATAAAGAAAAAGGGCTGGGCAATTTGCATTTAACCTTAGAAGAAAATTTGTTGTCAATGTTGGCAGATTATGTCAATGGTGATGCTCGCCTTGCACTCAATAGTCTTGAATTAATGGTGGATATGGCGGAAGAAGAAAAAAATAGCAAATTTTTACACCGCACTTTATTAACGGAAGTGTTGGGCGAACGCCAAGCCCGTTTTGATAAACAAGGCGATCGTTTCTATGATCTGATTTCGGCATTGCATAAATCTGTGCGAGGTTCCGCACCTGATGCGGCGTTGTATTGGTTCGCACGGATTTTAACCGCAGGCGGTGATCCGCTATATGTTGCAAGACGTTTACTTGCCATTGCTTCTGAAGATATCGGCAATGCTGATCCTCGAGCAATGCAAGTGGCAATTGCTGCGTGGGATTGCTTCACGCGTGTTGGCGCGGCGGAAGGTGAAAGAGCCATTGCTCAAGCGATTGTCTATTTAGCCGTAGCACCGAAAAGTAATGCCGTGTATCAAGCCTTCAAGACAGCCAAAAAGCACGCCTTAGAAAGCCCTGATTATGATGTGCCAGAACATCTACGCAACGCGCCTACGCATTTGATGAAAACGTTAGGCTATGGGGCAGAATATCGCTATGCGCATAATGAAGAAAATGCTTATGCGGCAGGTGAAAACTATTTCCCTGAACCGTTGAAAGATACTCAGTATTATTTCCCAGTGGCAAGAGGAATGGAAATTCAAATTGGAGAAAAATTGGCACGATTACGTCAATTAGATCAACAAAGTACAAATATCCGTTATAAATCGAGTAAGTAGCCTAGTTTATTTTTCTTATCCGATCTAAAATAGAACCGTTTTTTGAGCATATTTATTTTCTAAAGGTAACAAAATGATCGATGCAAATTTATTACGCAATAATCTTGCCGAAGTGGCTGAAAAATTAAAACTAAGACGTGGCTTTGAGTTAGATGTTGCACGTATTACAGAATTAGAAGAGCAACGCAAAGCCTTACAGGTTAAAACCGAAACCTTACAAGCAGAGCGTAATGCCCGTTCAAAAGCCATTGGAGCAGCCAAAGCTCGTGGTGAAGACATTGAGCCATTGTTGGCGGAAGTGGACAATATGGGCATTGAATTAAGTATGGCAAAAAGCCAACTTGATGACGTGCAAGCGGATCTACAAGAAATTGCCCTCAGCATTCCCAATATTCCAGCCGATGAAGTACCACTTGGTCAGGATGAAAATGATAATGTGGAAATTGCTCGCTGGGGTGAGCCAAGAACCTTTGATTTTGAAGTGAAAGATCACGTTACCTTAGGTGAACATTTACAAGGGCTAGATTTTGCAGCGGGAGTAAAATTAAGCGGGGCGCGCTTTGTGGTGATGAAAGGACAAATCGCCAAAATGCACCGTGCGTTAGCGCAATTTATGCTGGATTTACACACGGAACAACACGGTTATAGCGAAACCTATGTGCCTTATTTAGTGAATCACACCACCCTCTATGGCACCGGGCAGTTGCCAAAATTTGGTGAAGATTTATTCCACACCAACCCACTAGAAGGGGAGCAACCTTACGCCTTAATTCCAACCGCCGAAGTACCAGTAACCAATCTAGTACGTGATGAGATTTTAGAACAAGCCCAATTACCCATTAAAATGACGGCTCATACCCCTTGCTTCCGTTCTGAAGCGGGATCTTACGGGCGTGATACACGCGGTTTGATCCGTATGCATCAATTCGACAAAGTAGAAATGGTGCAAATTGTTGAGCCTGAAAAATCAATGGAAGCCTTAGAAGAACTCACCAGCCACGCTGAAAAAGTGTTGCAGTTGTTAAATTTACCTTATCGTAAAGTCTTATTATGTACTGGTGATATGGGCTTTGGCTCAGCAAAAACCTATGATTTAGAAGTTTGGGTACCAGCCCAAAATACCTACCGCGAAATTTCTTCTTGCTCAAATATGTGGGATTTCCAAGCACGCCGTATGCAAGCACGTTATCGTGTGAAAGGGGAGAAAAAGCCACGTCTTGTTCACACCCTAAATGGTTCAGGCTTAGCTGTTGGTCGTACACTTGTTGCTGTGCTAGAAAACTACCAAAATGCTGATGGCAGCATCACTGTGCCAGAGGTGTTACGTCCATATATGGGCGGATTGGATGTGATTGGCAAATAATCTCACCCTAAAAAGACGACTTTACTAATCTGTATCTCAAACGCTGAGTTAAGCTCAAGAACTTGAGGTACAGATTTTTTATATTTAAACAAAGCCAATACTTAAATGCTCAAATTATTAAGTGCGGTGCAAAATGGGCAAATTTTTCTTTAGATATAAATACGCCGATCTTTGTTTATTGCTATAAATTTTAACCGAAATCGTGCTAGAATAGTCGCCGTTTTTTGTCAGTGGATTTTATAGGTTAACAAATGAAACCCTCTATTATCAGTAAATTAGATAGTTTAAATGAACGCCACGAAGAGTTAGAAGCCTTGCTTGGCGATGCCTCAGTAATTAGTGATCAAGAAAAATTTCGTGCTTATTCTAAAGAATATGCACAACTCGAAGATGTGGTGAAATGCTTTGCACGTTGGAAACAGTTAAACAGCAATATAGAAGAAGCAGAATTATTGCTTGATGATCCAAGTATGCGTGAAATGGCACAAGAAGAAATTGAAGAATGCCAAGCTGAAATCGAGCAAGTAGAAGCGCAATTGCAAATTTTATTACTACCAAAAGATCCGAACGATGAATACAACTGCTATTTAGAAATTCGCGCAGGAACAGGGGGCGATGAAGCTGGGATCTTTGCGGGTGATTTATTCCGTATGTATAGCCGCTATGCAGAAAGTAAACGTTGGCGTGTGGAAATGCTCAGTGCAAATGAAAGCGAACAGGGCGGTTATAAAGAAGTGATCGTAAAAATCAGTGGCGAAAACGTGTATGGTCAGCTTAAATTTGAATCTGGTGGGCATCGTGTACAACGTGTACCGAAAACCGAATCACAAGGTCGAATTCATACCTCTGCTTGTACAGTGGCAGTAATGCCAGAATTGCCAGAAAGTGAATTGCCAGAAATTAACCCAGCGGATTTACGTATTGATACTTATCGTTCATCAGGGGCTGGAGGACAGCACGTCAATACGACTGATTCAGCAGTACGAATCACCCATATTCCAACAGGTATCGTGGTGGAGTGCCAAGACGAGCGTTCACAGCATAAAAACAAAGCCAAAGCAATGTCGGTGCTTGCTTCTCGTATTGTTCAAGTGGAACAAGAAAAATTAGCTGCAGAACAAGCAGATACAAGGCGTAATTTATTAGGTTCAGGAGATCGTTCCGATAAAATTCGTACCTATAACTACCCGCAAGGTCGTGTTACGGATCACCGTATTAACCTGACGATTTATCGTTTAGATGAAGTGATGAATGGCAAAATTGATGAATTAATTCAACCAATTATTACCGAATATCAAGCCGATCAGCTTGCGGCATTGTCAGATCAAGGCTAACTAGCGAAGCAAGAAAATACAAGTGCGGTGGGAAATGGCTATTTTTTCCACCGCACTTATTTTTTTAGGAAATAATTAAGCGCGATTTAATTCAACCAGTTGTTTTTTTGTTAATGCAAAAACGCCTAATCCGCCATTTTTTAGCGCTAACCACTGGAATGGTGCGTGAGGGAATTGCTCAATTAAATGGATCATACTATTTCCCACCTCACACACTAATACCCCGTCATCTGCCAGATAATCAGCGGCAGATTTTAAAATTTGTTTCGTAATCTCTAATCCATCAACGCCAGAGCCTAGTGCCATTTCTGGTTCGTGACGATATTCTTCAGGCATTTCATCAAGATCTTCTTTATCCACATAAGGTGGGTTGGTCACGATAAGATCGTATTTATCTTGAGGAAGATGAGTAAACAGATCGGATTGAATTGGGAAGACGCGATCACTGAGATTGTGGTGCATAATATTGATTTCCGCCACATCTAAAGCATCAGTGGAAAGATCAATCGCATCGACTTCCGCCTCTGGGAATTGGCTTGCGCAGGCAATCGCAATACAGCCACTGCCTGTACACATATCTAAAATTCGTTGTGGGGCTTTGGTGAGCAACCCTGCAAAGCGTTCTTCAATTAAAGCGCTAATAGGGGAGCGAGGTACGATCACGCGTTCATCCACATAAAATTCTAATCCACAAAACCACGCGCGGTTGGTTAAATAGGCAACCGGAATACGTTGCTCAATGCGTGCCAAAATCAGTTCTAACAAATTTGCTTTTTCGCCTTGTGTTAAACGGCTGTCATAAAGCTCCGTAGGTAAATCAGGCGGAAGCTGTAATGTGGTTAATACGAGTTGCTGCGCTTCGTCCCAAGCGTTGTCATAACCGTGTCCATAATATAAATCAGAGCGATTAAAGGTACTGTATGTCCAACGTAGGAAATCTTTTAGAGTGTGAAGTGAATGTGTCACGTTATCTGCAAGAATTTGTTGAATGAGTTCTTGGTTAAAGGCTGTCATCAATGTTTTCCAATTCAAAAAGAATAAATTTAAAGTGGTTAATGATACATTAATCAATGAGCTAAGTCAGCTGAAGAGAGCAAAGAAAATAGATGGCGTGACAGTAATAAAGTGCGGTAGTATTTCAGTTTGTTTTTTATTAAAAACGCGCAAAATTTTGACCGCACTTTTTTTGCCTCTTAATCGCGCGGATCGGGGTTATCCAACACGGTTTGTGTTTGATTTTGACGGAATTGCTGTAAGCGTGTGGCAAGTTCAGGGTTAAAACGAGCTAAGATTTGTGCTGCTAATAACCCAGCATTCGCTGCCCCCGCCGCACCAATGGCTAATGTCCCAACAGGAATGCCTTTTGGCATTTGTACGATAGAGTAAAGACTATCCACGCCATTTAAGGTTGCACTTTTTACTGGAACGCCCAACACGGGAACAAGGGTTTTGGCGGCGATCATTCCGGGCAAATGAGCCGCACCGCCAGCCCCCGCAATAATCACTTTGTAACCATTCTTTTCGGCGTTTTCAGCAAATTGAAATAATTTATCTGGGGTACGGTGAGCTGAAACAATTTCAATATGATGAGGCACGTTAAGCTCTGTGAGAATTTGAGCGGCTTCTTGCATTGTCGCCCAATCACTTTTTGATCCCATTACAATTGCAATTTCAGCGATTTGGTTTGGCATAGTTTTTCCTATTCATAAAAAATTAACTGAACTAGAATAGCATAGCTTACGCTTTATAGGCAAACGATTGCTTTGTTTGCTTGATTGACCAAAAATTAGCAAGATAACCTAATTAAGTGAACATAGCGTGGCTTGTTTTCCTTGCAACTTTGGGCTAAAAATCTTATCCTAGCAACAATTTTTCTACCCTAATCTTAATAAAGATTTCATATTGGATAACCTTCTTAAAAACAAGCATACTAGGTGTCATATATGCAGACAAAAGCTAAATACAGAAAAGATTATCGCTCGCCAGATTTTACCGTAACGGATATTTTCTTGGATTTTCAATTAGATCCAGAAAAAACTGTGGTAACAGCGAAAAGCCAATATCAGCGACTAAATTCGGCGGCAACACAATTACGTTTAGACGGGCATAGTTTTCAATTTGCAGAAATTCGTTTAAATGGTGAAGATTTTAAGAAATATCAACAAGATAGTGAAGGGTTAAGCTTAGATCTGACGCATCTTAACGTTGAGCAATTTGAATTAGAAATTATTACCTATCTTAATCCAGCGGAAAACACCTCTTTGCAGGGCTTATATCAATCAGGAAATGCCCTTTGTACGCAATGCGAGGCTGAAGGATTTCGTCAAATTACCTATATGCTCGATCGTCCTGATGTGCTAGCGCGTTATACTACCAAAATCACTGCCGAGAAAGCAAAATACCCTTATTTATTATCTAATGGCAATCGTATTGCCAGCGGTGAGCTAGATAATGGTTTCCATTGGGTGGAATGGCAAGATCCTTTCCCTAAACCGAGCTATTTGTTTGCCTTAGTGGCAGGGGATTTTGATGTTTTGCAAGATACCTTTACCACACAAAGCGGACGCGAAGTGAAACTTGAGCTTTATGTGGATCGGGGCAATTTAAACCGTGCCGATTGGGCAATGCAAAGCCTGAAAAAATCAATGAAATGGGATGAAGAGCGTTTCGGGCTAGAGTACGATTTAGATATTTATATGATCGTTGCGGTAGATTTCTTCAATATGGGGGCAATGGAAAACAAAGGCTTAAATATTTTCAATGATAAATTTGTATTGGCCAATCCACAAACCGCGACCGATGAAGATTATTTAGCCATTGAAAGCGTGATTGCTCACGAATATTTCCATAACTGGACGGGCAACCGTGTTACTTGTCGTGATTGGTTTCAGCTTAGCTTAAAAGAAGGTTTAACGGTGTTTCGTGATCAAGAGTTTTCCTCTGATACCGGCTCTCGGGCGGTAAATCGGATTAATAATGTGAAATTCTTGCGTACCGTGCAATTTGCTGAAGATGCAAGCCCAATGTCGCATCCAATTCGCCCAGAAAAAGTGATTGAAATGAATAATTTCTATACGGTAACCGTCTATGAAAAAGGGGCAGAAGTGATTCGTATGTTGCATACCTTGCTAGGGGAACAAGGTTTCCAAGCGGGAATGCGAGAATATATTTCACAAAATGATGGCAAAGCGGCGACTTGTGAAGATTTTGTGCTGGCAATGGAAAAAGCGAACGGCATCGATCTCAGTCAGTTCCGCCGTTGGTATAGTCAATCAGGCACGCCAGAACTCACTATTAGTGATAGCTATGATGAACGTTCTCATACCTATCGTTTGCAAGTATCACAACACACGCCAGCAACCACCGATCAAATGGATAAAGTGAATTTACATATTCCATTGAAAATCGCCCTTTATGATGAGCAAGGAATTGCACAATCTTTGCAATATTATGGCGAAGTCGTGAGTGATGTGTTAGATGTCACAGAACAGACGCAAACCTTTGAATTTCATAATATTTATTCACGCCCTGTGCCTGCCTTATTATGTGATTTTTCTGCGCCAGTGCGTTTAGATTATGATTACAGCACCAAACAGTTGATTACCTTATTGAAGTTTGCGAAAAATGATTTTATCCGTTGGGATGCAGCGCAAATGTTGTTTAGTAACGAGTTACGTCGTAACTTATCACAATACCAGCAAGGGCAACCACTTGAATTTTCAGAAGAAATTCTTACCGCACTAGGTCAAGTATTAGAAAATCATCAGAAAGATCCAGAATTAACCACGTTAATTCTTACCTTACCGAAAGAAACCGAATTTGCCGAGCTGTTTAAAACCATTGATCCTGAAGGCATTGCCGTAGTGCGTGAGTTTATGCTGCGTACCTTAGCAGAATATTTGAAGTCAGAGTTATTCCGCATTTATCAGCATATTCATTTGGAAGATTATCGCGTGGTTCAGCAAGACATTGCCTTGCGTGCTTTGCGTAATCTCTGCCTAAATTATTTGGCATATACCCATTTAGGCAATAATTTGGTGTATAAGCACTATGTGAATGCAAATAATATGACAGATTGTTTGGCGGCGTTATCAGTAGCAACGAAAGCACAGCTACCTTGCCGTGATGAGTTATTGGCTGATTTTGAACAAAAATGGCAGCACGATGGCTTAGTGATGGATAAATGGTTTGCCTTGCAAGCAACACGACCTGATACTGATGTGCTACAAATTGTGGTGCAACTGATGGATCACCCAAGTTTTAATTTTAATAATCCAAATCGTGTGCGTGCTTTAGTGGGCAGTTTTGCAGGACAAAATCCACGCGCTTTCCACGCCACAGATGGGGCAGGTTATCGTTTCTTAACGGATATTTTAATTCGTTTAAACGACACCAATCCGCAAGTTGCCTCAAGATTAATTGAGCCATTGATTCGCTTTAAACGTTATGATGCACAGCGTCAAACCTTGATGAAACGTGCCTTAGAACGCTTGAGTGAAGTGGAAAATCTCTCTAAGGATTTATTTGAAAAAATCGAAAAAGCCTTACAATAATCCAACCAAAGTGCGGTTAAAAATGACCGCACTTTTTTACAGTTTAACTATCCAGTGAGATAAACGAGTGAATATATATCCTTTAATCCGAAAAGCACTTTTCAGCCTTGATGCTGAAAATGCCCACAATTTAACGATCCAGCTATTAAAACTTGCTGGTAAACCTGCCTTATATCCGCTGGTTAAAGCGTTGTTCGCTTACCCACAAGGTAATGAAAAAACGGTTATGGGGATTAAATTTAAAAATCCTATTGGGCTAGCCGCTGGCGCAGATAAAAATGCTGAAGCCATTGATGGCTTTGGTGCAATGGGATTTGGTTTTATTGAAGTCGGCACTGTTACCCCTTTAGGGCAAGAGGGCAATCCTAAACCTCGTCAATTTCGCTTAATTGAGGAAGAGGGTATTATTAATCGTAACGGCTTTAATAATCAGGGCATTGATGCGGTGATTGAAAATGTCAAGAAAGCACGCTTTGATGGCGTGATCGGGATTAATATTGGCAAAAATAAACGCACTCCCATTGAACGCGGTAAAGAAGATTATCTTTATTGTTTGAACAAAGCCTATAATTATGCCGACTATATTACAGTGAATATTTCCTCGCCCAACACGCCAGATTTACGCCAGTTACAATATGGTGAAGCGTTAGACGATTTATTGCAAAGTATTAAAGCCCGTCAGCATATTTTGGCGAACCAATATAATAAATATGTACCAATTGCGGTAAAAATTGCACCAGATTTAACCGAATCTGAATTGGTACAAATTGCAGATGCGTTACGACGTCACAAGGTTGATGGGGTTATTGCAACGAACACCACCATTGCTCGCGACAGTGTGCAAGGTTCAAAAAATGCCAATGAAATCGGTGGGTTAAGTGGAAAACCATTACAGCAAAAAAGTACGCAAATCATCGCTCGTTTATATCAAGAATTAAAAGATGATATTCCGATTATCGGCAGTGGTGGCATAAACAGTGTTGCTAGCGCACAAGAAAAAATGGCGGCAGGTGCGCAATTATTGCAAGTGTACTCAGGCTTGATTTATCAGGGTCCTAGATTAATCAAAGAACTAGTAACCCATTTTTAATGGATATATAACCTGAAAAGGCTTGAGAAGCAGCCTTGAAATAGCAATAAATGAAACAGAGATAAGGGCGGGCGAATGTCCGTCTTTATTTTTATCTTTTTAACTTAAAGCGGAAAAATCACAAAAAAAAGTACCGCACTTTTTTATTTAGGAACAACAATGCAAAAGATTTACGATTTACATTGTCATAGCACGGCATCCGATGGGGTATTAAGCCCTAAAGAGGTCGTGCAACGCGCTTATGACAATCAGGTTTCCGTGTTGGCGTTAACTGATCACGATAGCGTTGCAGGTTTAACGGAGGCACAAGAACAGGCCGATTTATTAGGTATTACGCTGATTAATGGGGTGGAAATTTCGACGCAATGGGAAAATCGCGCTATTCATATTGTGGGATTGGATTTTGATAAAAATCACGAAAAAATGACCGCACTTTTGCAACAGCAAGCAGAAAAACGCTTAGCAAGAGCAATGGAAATTGGCGAGAAATTAGCAAAATTAGGAATAGAAAATGCTTTTGACGGGGCAAAGCGCTTCACTCAAGGCGAAGTAACCCGCGCGCATTATGCCCGCTATTTAGTGGAAATAGGTAAGGTTTCTCATATTAATCAGGCTTTCAAACGTTATCTTGGGCAAGGCAAATCTGCTTATGTCAAAGCGGAATGGGTGGATATTCCTAGTGCGATTGAAATTATTCACCAAGCGGGCGGAATGGCGGTGTTAGCGCATCCTCTGCGTTATACTTTAACCACCAAATGGCTCAAAAAACTGATTACAGATTTTGCCCAAAGCGGTGGTGATGCAATTGAGGTTTCGGGTTGTGGGCAAACGAAAGATCAACGATTATTGCTGGCACGTTGGGCGCTTGAACAAGGTTTACTTGGGTCTGTTGGGTCAGATTTCCATTTTCCTTGTGGCTGGATTGAATTAGGACGATCTCTTGAATTGCCGGAAAACGTGCCACCTATTTGGCAAAAATTTCGCACCATTTTGTAAATTCCGTGTAAAACAAGTTGAATTTCTCTTAGTTTAAGTGTAATTTATGTGTTACGTATGTTGTATATAAAAATTTACACCCTGAGGGTGGGTAGGAAAGAAAAATGAACCACGTAAATCACAAAGATAGCATTCATAATGTGAATATTGTTAATGAAAAAGTGCTAATTACACCACACGAACTGAAAGAAAAATTGCCATTACCGCAACATTTATCTCATCAAATTGAGCAATCGCGGGCGGATATTGCGAATATTATTCATAAAAAAGATAATCGTTTATTAGTGGTGATCGGACCCTGTTCCATTCACGATCCCCTTTCTGCCTTGGATTACGCAAAACGATTGAAAGCCTTGTCAGATGAATTAAAAGATCAGCTTTACATTGTGATGCGTGTGTATTTTGAAAAACCACGTACGACTGTCGGCTGGAAAGGATTAATCAATGATCCGAAAATTGACGGTAGTTTTGATGTGGAACACGGATTGCATATTGCACGCCAATTATTGTTAGAGCTGGCAGAAATGGGCTTACCGCTTGCTACTGAAGCCCTTGATCCTATCACACCACAATATATGGCGGATTTATTTAGCTGGTCGGCTATTGGGGCAAGAACCACAGAATCACAAACACACCGTGAATTGGCATCAGGCTTGTCAATGGCGGTAGGTTTCAAAAATGGCACAGATGGTAGCATTGCAACAGCTATTAATGCAATGAAGGCTTCGGCAATGGGGCATAGTTTCATTGGAATCAACCAACAAGGGCAGGTAAATTTACTCAACACGGCAGGTAATCCAAACGGACATATTATTCTGCGTGGCGGTAAAGTGCCAAATTATCAAGCCGAATTTATTCAACAAGCCGAACAAGAATTGCAAAAAGCTGGCTTAGCACCGGCAATTATGGTGGATTGTAGTCACGGTAATTCCAATAAAGATTATCGTCGTCAGCCAATTGTGGCGCAAGACGTTACGCAGCAAATTGTCAATGGCAACCAATCAATTATAGGCGTGATGCTAGAAAGCCATATCAACGCAGGTAATCAAAGTGCGGAACAGCCGATAAGTGAAATGCAATACGGCGTATCCATTACCGATGCTTGTATTGATTGGGGAACGAGTGAAAAATTATTACGCCAAATGGCACAAGCCTTGAGCGAGAAATAACTAAACTGTAAAGAAATAAGGACAACAATGTGGACGCCCTAAAAGCACTGCGTACAGAAATTGATACACTAGATCAAGAATTATTGCAATTATTCGCAAAACGGTTGGCATTGGTAAAAAAAGTGGGAGAAATAAAACATCAACAAGGTTTACCTATTTATGTACCAAATCGTGAAGCTGAAATGTTGCAAGCAAGACGACAAGAAGCAGAAAAACTTGGTGTACCGCCTGATTTAATCGAAGATGTACTACGCCGTTTAATGCGAGAATCTTACACCAGAGAAAATCAATTTGGTTTTAAAACCGTTAATCCAAACATTAAAAAAATTGTTATTGTTGGCGGAAACGGAAAGCTAGGCGGATTATTCGGGCGTTATCTACAACTTTCTGGCTATCAAGTTGAAAATTTAGGGCGAAATGATTGGGACCAAGCAGATGAGATTCTATCGGGCGCAGATGTAGTTATTGTCTCTGTACCCATCGTAAACACAGTAGAAACCATCGAACACCTTGCCCCTTATTTAACCGAAAATATGCTACTCACCGATCTCACATCGGTGAAAAAAGCCCCGCTAGCTAAAATGCTAGAAGTGCATAAGGGGGCAGTAGTGGGCTTGCACCCAATGTTCGGACCAGATATTGCAAGTATGGCAAAACAAGTTGTTGTGCGTTGTGATGGGCGTTATCCTGAGCGCTATCAATGGCTGTTAGATCAAATCAGCATTTGGGGCGCGAAGATTTATCAAGTGGATGCGGCAGAACACGATCAAAGTATGACTTATATTCAAGCTTTACGCCATTTTGCTACCTTCGCCAATGGGCTACATTTATCCAAACAACCCGTGGAATTAGCCAAATTATTAGCATTATCTTCCCCAATTTACCGCTTAGAATTAGCTATGATCGGGCGTCTATTCGCTCAAGATGGGGCATTATATGCCGATATTATTATGGATAAACCCGAAAACCTTGAAGTGATCGAAAGCCTAAAACAAAGTTATGAAGAAAGTCTCACTTTTTTTGAAAACGGCGATAAACAAGGTTTTATCAACGCATTTGAAAAAGTGCGTGATTGGTTTGGCGATTATTCAGAACAATTTCTTAAAGAAAGTCGTCAATTATTACAACAAGCGAATGACTATCGACATCAGTAAATTACAGATTTACATCGCATTATCGACTTTCAACATTGGCTTCGAATGAGCAGACGTTCTCTGCTCATTCTCATATTTAATCATCTTGCCAAATATTGTGGAATTTTCGGAACACGTGAGATCATAAGTGCGGTGTAAAATAAGGCCATTTTTTATTTTTAACCTGAGTGGTTAAGAAAAAACCAACTCCAACACTCAGGTCAAAAAGTTTTATCTTTTAACCATTTTTCTCCGATTCTTCCTTACCCCCTTCCGCACTCACCAAGAAAATCGCAAGCCATATCAGGGCAAAAGCGGCAAGTTTTGCACCGCCGACAGGTTCGTGATAGACAAAGACGGCAAGCATCAGCACAAGCGAGGGCGTGAGGTATTGCAGCATGGCAAGGGTGTTGAGCGGCAGACGTAAGGCGGCAAGGTTAAAGGTGATGAGCGGTACAAAGGTCAGCACACCGCACAAAAAGAGCAAAAAGCCCGTTAAATCAAAAGCAAAATGGGTCGGATAATAGGCAAGATAGCCCAAGGCAAAGGGCAGCATCAGCGTGGTTTCCACCAGTAATCCTGCCATCGCCCCGACAGCGGCTTTTTTACGCAAAGTGGCGTAAAGTGCGGTAAAAACCGCCAAACAAACGGCAATCCACGGCAAGTTGCCTGCCAAAAAGATTTCTAGGGCAACGGCGAGAATAGCCAGCACAAAGGCGGTTTTGCCCACAGGGCTTAAGCGTTCGCCAAACAGCCAAAAGCCCAGCACCATCTGCACAATGGGGGCGATGAAGTTGCCAAGGGCGGCATCGGCCATTCTGTCCGTTATGATGGCATAAATATAAATGCCCCAAGCAAGGGCAATGGTGCTGCCGCTCATCAAAAGCAGCAGCAAGCTGCGTTTGCTGCCGATAACGGTTTTGACGCTCTGCCACTGCCTGTTTAGGCTGATAAAAACAAGCAGCAGCAATAAAGAAAAGAGAATGCGAAAGACGATGATTTCTGCCGCCCCAACGCCTTGCAGCAGTTTAAAAACAAGCGGGGTTAAGCCCCAAATCAGCATGGTGATGAGGGCGTAGACCACTCCTGCTTTTTGTTCGTTTAAAGGGGTCATTTTTTATCCTTGTATTTTTATGAATGATTTTAGCGTGTCCGTGCCTTACTGATTAGCCCCTGATTTTGGATAGGGTTTATCGAAATTTTGCGGTAATGGATTTGTTTTTATGGTAAAAGTCAAAGAATCAGGCTGCCTGAAAACTCACCGTTTTTTGTTTTTCAGGCAGCTTTTGATTTGCTAAAGCACGATGCTTAAAAAAGCTAGCGGCATCAATAAATGCCTGTTTTGTCCCAAAAATCGCAATGATGCTGCGATAAGGCTTGCTCACGCATTTCGGCAGCAGGCAGTTTTAGCAGCAGATAGTTTTCTTTTTGGGCATCAAATTTCTGCCATTTGCTGTTTTCTGGGTTGGCTAAGGCTGTCCATAATTGCATCATCTCTTCTGAGAGTTTGTCTTGCAGCGGATTGAGCGTGGTTTTTAGGCCGCTGCCGCCGTGAAAGCCACGAAAGAGATAGGGCAGTTCATAGGTATGGCCAGCACCGATGGGAAAGGTAGCAGGCATCAGATAGCTGGGGGCTGTGCGGTCGGCAAAAACGTAGCCATAAGTGGGGGTGTAGCGTGAAGCCCAATGGTTCGCCTGATTGGCGACGCAGGCAAAAAAGGCAGAGGTGAATACATCGGCATAGGCTTCGGCAATGCTGTCATACTTTTCTGGCGGAAATTGTTGCATGACTTTTTGGGTGAGTGCTTTGCCTAGGGTTTGTTCAAGTGCGGCTTGATAGTTGGCTTTTGTCATGGGGTTGCCCGTTAGGTTTTCCATGAGACCTGCAAAAAATCTTCCTTCATTGCGTGTGATGCCATTGACCAGTGTTACACGGTTAAAGCGTCCATTTTTGATGGCATCGGCTGGGTGCTCTTGAAGAAAACTGCCGTCAATCATGCCTTGCTGCAACGCATTGCCCATATTTTGCTCGCTAAGAATCTTATGTAGTGGCAATTGACGCAGGCAATTTGCGGTGTCTTTTTGACAGCCGACTGCATCAACGAATTTTTGATTCATCGCTCTGGCTCTTTGCAGGGAAAAGGGGGCGAAAAAGACGGGTTCACGCAGCATACTGATACCGCCGCTCATAGAAATGGCGTGCTGAAATTTATTTTTGCTCCAAGGCGAAACAACCTGTGCCAATACGGCATTGCCGCCTGATGATTCACCAAAAATGGTGATATTTTTTGGGTTGCCGCCGAACTGGGCAATATTTTTTTGCACCCAATCTAAGGCAAGGCTTTGATCCATATAGCCGTAATTGCCAAAAGCGTGTCCCTCATTGTCTAAAGATGAATGGCTGAAAAATCCCAAGACGCCCAAGCGGTAGTTTAGGGTAACAACCACGGCATGGGCTTTTTTGGCAAGCTCGGACGGATTGTAGTCATCGCTGGCACCGACCAGCCACGCACCGCCATGAATCCAAAACAGCACGGGCAAATGATCATGAGCTTTCGCATCTTTTGGAGCAAAAACATTGATAAACAAACAATCTTCGCTACCGCCAGCTTTGCCGAAAGAGCCTAAATCGGTATTTTGCGGGCATTGTGCACCATATTTTGTGGCATCTTTGATGCCCTGCCAGTTTTTGGCTTTTTGCGGCGGCTGCCAACGCAGAGAACCGACAGGCGGCTCGGCATAAGGGATACCTTTATAAAACTGTACGCCATCTGCCAATCCGCCGTGTAATTTCCCATTTTCAATCTGTACCGTTTGTGCCATAGCCGCAGAAGTCATCACAAGACTGAGCATGGCGAATTTTTTCATGATTTTTTCATTACTGGGTTTCCTTAACCGTTTACGTATTGGCGTTATTATCGTTTTTTCTTCTTTGGCGGTACATTGGTATTTAATTATGCTAGTATTTGTTTAAGTTATACTAAAGTGATGAGGATAAGGTGAAGATATGGAGCTGACGCAGTTAAAACAATTTATCAAAGTGGCAGAATATGAGAGCCTAAGCGAGGCGGCAGCTGTTCTGCATATTTCACAGCCGGCACTTAGTGCCATGGTAAAGCGGCTTGAAGCAGAACTTGGCGTTATGCTCTTTGAGCGTAAAAAGAATGCCATCAAGCTTAATGAAATGGGCAGGAATGCCTTGGTGTATGCACAGGCGGTTGTGGCAAAAGCCGAGGAGATGAAGGCGTATTTTTTAGAACAGGCAGACGGTTTTTGCCATATCAAATTTGGCTTTTGCGATGCTGGCATTATGTGGTTTTTGTTACCAAAATTTTCTTTATTGCCAGAGCAGTATTCTGTAAAAACCAGCCGATTTGAATTTCTTAAAAAAGGTCAGGCAGAGCTGTGTTCAGGTCAGTATGATGTGGTTATCAGCAGTCAGAAGTTTGACGATGAATGCGATGGCAAAGCCATAGCCAGCCATTTTTTGCTGACCGATCGGGCATTATTGTCCGTCCCCAAAAATCATCCGCTTGCCAAACATACCAGCCTATCTTTAGAAGATATCCTTCCTTATAAAGTCTTGCAGTTAAATGTACAGGGGCATTTTTGGGGAAAAATCAGCCAGTATCTTGCCAAGCATCTGCCAAGTTTATTCATTGATTATGAAGATGATTTTATGACTTTTCAGCAACGGCTAATTGAGAGCGATTTTCTGTCTTTTTCCAGCCAATTGGCTCAGACTTACCGTGATGACGGAGATGGCCGTTTATTGATTCCGCTAAAAGATGAGGCATGCCAGATTGATTATTTTTTAAACTTTTTGACGGTCAAAGAAAAAAGACTAAAAAAACTGCTTGATTTGATTTTATAGCCGTCTTTAAGTTCAAAAAAGAGCAAAAGGCTGCCTGAAAGCAAAACTCAAGTTTTCAGGTAGCCTTTTTATTGGGAAAAGGGGATTAAAAGAGCGGTCAAAAATCTTCAAGGTTTTTATCCTGATTTGATGGGTTTTCGTTTTGATTTTTAAATGATTTTTCTAATAACTCGGGTGAAAATTCATAGTGAATAATACCGCTATTTAAAAGCGTATTTTTTTCAGGCTGCCTGAAAGCGTCAAAATAGCATTTTAAACCGCTCGATGCTTTGGCAAGTCTTAAAATCAGCATAAGAGAGCATTGGGGGAATGATTGCCAAAATGGCAGCTGTGCTGATTTTACCCAAAATTTTTATCGTGATGATGGTGCCGATTATCCAAAAAGGCTTGACCGTGCTGATGAATTAAGACATAATGCGTCCAAGTTTTTAAACCTATAAACAGAATATTATAGTCGCTTAAATTCAAACGAAGACAAGGCAAAGGCGACCGAAGTGTACAGATAGTACATGAGGGAGTCTTTAACGCTGTATTCGTTTGAATGTAAATGACTATACAAACAAAAAAGTTGCCCATCTGCCCTATGTCAGCCCAAACCAAAGCCATCTTAAAACAATGTATCCCCACTTTTTCCATTTTGGCGGACGAAAACCGCCACGAGATTTTGGATTTATTGATTATTCACGGCAAATTAAATGTCAATGAGCTTACCGAAAAAATCCATTTATCCCGTCCTGCGGTGTCGCACCATTTAAAGCTTATGCTTCAGGCGGGGCTGGTGCAGGTTACGCAAGTGGGCAAGGAGCGTTATTATTTTGCGACTTTGGAGGATTCTGCTCTTTTGTTAAAAGCACTGGTTGAGTCATTGCAAGCGCATTGTGGTTGGAGCGGATAGCTTACGGATAGGACGAATTTTTAGACTTCCCAAAGACTTTTTATAAGGAAAAATCATGAACCCTTTATTACAGCAATTATTAGACCGCCAAGCACTGCGTGATGTCGTTGATACCTTCTCTAATTTAGCGGACGAATGGCGGATTCACGAACAGGTTGTACAACTCTTTACCCCTGATGCGGTGGTCAATACGCACATCAATGGGCAATTGGTGTATGAAATGCAGGGACACGAAGAGATTGAGCGGGTTTTTACCGATTTTACCAAGCAGTTTGACACCATGTATCACGCAAACGGTCAGCATACGGTAACTTTTCACAGCGAAACTCATGCAAGTGCCGTCTTGTATTGCATGGTGAAATTGGCAAATGCTACCGAAATTCAAACCCATTCGGTGCGTTATCTTGATGATTTTATTAAACAAGATGATAAGTGGCTGATTAAAAAACGTGTGGCTCATTTTATGATAAGCGAAACACAAAGCAAATTAGCTTCAAAAAGCCCAAATGAATAACATGGCAATGACAGAACAAAGCCTGATTGAGCAAGTTTTTGATGACTATATGCAGGCGGTTATTAAGGTCGATATTGACACCCTTTATCGATTAACCGAAAGCGATTTTACGCTGACGCACGTTACAGGCACTGTGCAATCATTGGCGGATTATGTGCAATTCATTCAAGAAGGCACTTTTCATTATTACTCCTATCATAAGCAATTGAGTGAAATTACGGTTGATGGACAACATGCCAAGATGTATGTGCGTGGTAAAACAGATGCCAGCATTTATGGCATCAGAAAAGTGTGGAAAATCGGTCAAACGCTATCCTTAATCCATAATGGACAAGCGTGGAAAATCAGCAAAATTGTGGTGTAGCACTTTTCAGGCAGCCTGAAATGGCGTTAAGTCTTCAGGCTGTTTTATTTTTAACCTTATGGGTTTATATTCTTAAACCTATAAACTCTCTTACAAGGAAATCCAAGTGATGTTATTTGAATCTTTCACTTTTAAAAACGGCAAAACCGCCAAAAACCGCTTTTTTAAATCCGCAATGGAAGAGCAGCTTGCTGCCAACAACCATGTCAGCGGTCAATTGGTCAAACTCTACGACACTTGGGCAAAAGGCGGTGCAGGCATACTGGTTACGGGCAATGTGATGATTTGCCAGCAAGGCAAAGGTTCGCCAGATGATGTCGTGCAATCTGATGACGGCGATTTGCCAATGCTTAAAAAATGGGCAACAGCAGGCACGCAAGACAACACCCTGCTCATCATGCAAATCAACCACGCAGGCAAGCAATCGCCCAAAGCCCTAAACGCCGAACCTGTCGCCCCAAGTGCCGTGCCACTTAGCGGCATGGAGAGCTTTTTTAATCCACCCAGAGCTTTGACGATACCCGAAATTCATACCTTGATTGCCCAATTTGCCAAAACCGCCCAACTTGCCGAACAAGCAGGCTTTTCAGGCGTGCAGATTCATGCGGCACACGGCTATCTGATTAGCCAATTTTTATCGCCCCACCACAACCGCCGTGATGATGAATATGGCGGCAGTTTGGACAATCGTATGCGGTTTTTGGTCGCCATTTATCAAGCCATTCGGGCAGCGGTGCAGCCTGAATTTTTGGTGGGCGTGAAACTCAATTCCGCCGATTTTCAAAAAGGCGGCTTTGATGAGAGCGAATCTGTGCAGGTGATTGCCAAATTAAGTGAGCTTGGGATTGATTTTATTGAAGTTTCTGGCGGTAATTATGAAAGCCCTGTGATGCTGTCAAGCAAACCCAGTTCACAAAAACGCGAGGCCTATTTTTTGGATTACGCCCAAAAAGCACGCACGGTCAGCCAAGTGCCGCTGATTATTACAGGCGGATTTCGTTCGCAAAGTGCGATGAATGATGCACTAACAAGCGGTGAGCTCGATTTTGTCGGCGTGGCACGCCCGTTTGCGTTGGTGCCTGATTTACCCAATCAAATCCAAGCTGGAACATACCAAACCGTTGAACTTAAGCCCGTTGCCACAGGGGTTGCCAAAATTGATGAAAAAATGGGGTCGGTGCTGGAAATGGGCTGGTATATGTATCAAATGGCACGCATGGGCGTTGGGAAAAAGCCAGATCCAAACACATCGGCGTGGCGGATTTTGTGGCGGACGCTTTGGCAAAATGGCAAGGCGGGTTTAAAAAGCAGTCGGGTTTGATACTGCGGTTACTTTTTTTTAAATTTAAGCGGTTGAAAGGCTGCCTGAAAACTTAAAACCAGTATTTTCAGGTAGCCCTTTTTATGGAAAAGAGAATGAAAAGAGCGGTCAAAAATCTTTAAATTTTTATCGCCATTTTGTTTATTTTTGACTTTAATTTTTAAATGATTTTTCTACCCACTCGGGTGAAAATAAGTATCCCAAAAACCACCAGTTAAAAGCGTAGTTTTTCAATCAGGCTGCCTGAACATTTAAAACTTTCAGGCAGCCTTTTTATACCTTAGTTATTGTGTGGGCATTTTTTGTATCAGGGCTTGCAGTTTGCGGTCGTGGTGGTAGCGGACGCTTGGGTGGTCGCTAAAAATCATCACGGCACCGTTTTGTCTGGTGTAGGCAGACCAGTGTGGCAGCCCTTGGCTGTTTGGTTTGCCTGTTTTGGCGAAGTTTATCCACGCTTAGCTCATGAGGTCGGCGAGTTTTTGGGCGTTTTGGCCGTTGCCGTTGGCACTTGCGGTGCGGTCGGTGTTGTGCATCACAAAGGGAATTTCTGCGGTGTGGTGTGAGGGCGGCAACTCGTCGGGTGGCGGTTTGCGGCAGCAGGGTCATGCCCATTTTTTCTATGGCTCCGCTTTGGACGATGGCTTCGTGAAAGCGTCCTTGGGCGGCTTCTGTGCCCATGAGGGTGAGGACTGTGGCTCCGCCGCCTGATACGCCAAAGAGGGTGATGTTGTTTTCATCGCCACCAAAGTTTTTGATGTTTTTTTGTATGAAGTTGAGGGCAGCGATGAGGTCTTGTATGACTAGGTTGGCTGAGCCCGCGTAGGCTTTGCCGTAGGCGGAGAGGTCAAGGTAGCCAAGTATACCAACCAAACCTAAAAACCACCACAAATCCACATAAAATAAAAGAACAACCTATCAATACACTCCAATCGCCAATCTTGTCTTAATCTCTTAATCCAACTCTAAATTTGCTCAATGGGATTTAAATCAGGTGAGTAAGGTGGTAACCAAAGAATGTCATGTCTTTTGTTCGTGATTGTGTCTTGTATGTCTTGTCTTTTATGAAAGGTGGCATTGTCCATGACAATCACACTGTTTTTAGGTAACTTTGGTAGCAATACTTTTTCTACCCAAGATAAAAATACCTTGCTGTTAATACTGCATTCATAAAGACCTACAGCAAACAATTTGTTGTTATGGATCGCACCAATGGCATGGGTTTGGTTCTTGGCTTGCCAATGATAAATATCATAACATCTTTGGCTTTTATGGGTGTAAGCATAAGGTCTATAATCGCTTATTTTAAACCCACGTTCATCAAGATAGATAATGGGGCGATTGTTTTCTTGAAACTGTGTCAGTTGCTGGGTAAATGCTTGTCTTACTCCATTAAATGAATATGCTAGATGAGGCCATAATCCAAAGATAAGAGATATTATATATAAGTATATTTAACGGTTATTGATTATGTCTGATGTGTTTGGGGTATAAAAGACATAGGTAATGAGAAAGTGCGGCAATTTTTTCACTCAATTTTCATTACCTTTCGGATAAAAATACGCACTTGCGGTTTGTCCTGTGCATTGGCTCACCATAAAGGAAAACGCGCTTTGGCTGCGGTAGCCCAGCTCAAGGGCGATATGGGCGAGGGGCAGCTGTTGGGCGGCGAGTTCGGTGGCACGGGCGAGCAAGGCTTGTTGCCGCCACGCGTTGAAATGGCAGCCCAGCTCACGCTTAAACAAACGCTGCACCGTTGCTACGCTTGCCCCACAATCGTGCGCCCATTGTGCCAGCGGAATATCTAATCTCGGCGTTTGCAACACGGCTTCACACAGCTGACGCAAACGCTTGTCTTGTGGCAATCGCACGCCCAACGGCAAGGCGGGTGCGTTTTTTAACTCTTCACAAAATAAAGCAGACAACAAGTCGAAACGCCGTTTTTCAGACGGCTTTGACAGGGCAATCAAGACCTCACGCAACAAGGGCGGCACGCTCAGAGCGGTGCTGGGTACATCACGGTACAAATGGGCGGTAAACACCTGCGTGGCAGACAACACGTCCACCCGATGAGGCTCATTGGCGGCAATCCACACCGCCCGTTCAGGCGGCACGGTGAAACTCGCCTGCGGCGTAAACACACGAATCACGCCTTGTCGGGAATACACCAACTGCCCCCAAGCGTGTTGATGGCTCGCCACCGCCGTGCGGGGTTGATGATGGCGCTGTACCACACGAATGGGCATTTCTTCACTGGGTGCGTAAGGGGTATCGGGTAGCGGTTGAGCGAGTGTTTTTGCCATTTATTCGATAATTATTGCTATTTTGTCGAAAGTATAACAATTAAAAAAGGATTATGCTGATTTTGTTTGAAAAATCAATCAGTCAGCATTGTTGGCATTGACTGGTTGAGCCGATAAAACAGTTAAAAACATTGTGCCAAACAATATCCAAACAGACGAGGAAGAGTTATGCCATCTGAAACGATTATTTTTTCATTGCCCGAAAAACGTTTTTTAAATGCGTTGTTATTGGGCATTGTGTTGCCCTTAGCCGATGCAACAGCATTGAATACGGCATTGCCTGCGTTGGGCGTGAGTTTTCCTGCTGCCCCTTTGGCATGGTTGGTGGTGGCGTATTTGTTGGCAGCGGTGGCGGCTGTGCCGTTGTCGGCGGCGTTGGGGCAAGGCTTGGGCGAGGTGCGTTTGTGGCGTGCGTGTTTGCTATTGTTTGCCTTGAGTTCTGCAGTGGCGGCGGTGGCGAATAGTTTTGCGGTGTTGCTGGCGGCACGTGTGGGGCAAGGGGTGGCGGCGGGTTTGATGCAGCCGCTGTTGCAAACCTTGTGCGCTCGGGTGATGCCGTCTGAAAAATTACGCCCCGCACTCACCGCCTTAGCCGTGCCTGCGGTGATCGCCCCGATTGCCGCACCGCTGTTGGCTTCTGCCTTGTTGAAAGTGGGCAGTTGGCATTGGATTTTTGCCGTAAATGTGCCGCTGTGTGCGTGGGCGTTGGTGTGGAGCAGATGTATTCCCGCCTTGTCTGCCAACCCTGCTTGGGACTTTGATGGCTGGGGGTATGTGTGCCTCGCCCCAGCCTTAGTGTTGTTGGTGTATGCCGTGCAACAAGCGGCGTGGCAGCCTGAACCATTGATAGCTGGAGCGGTGGGATTGATGTTGGGCGGCTTGTTTGTGATACACGCCAAGCGTCAAGGTGAACGGGCATTGGTACGCCTCGATTTGCTTCGCCTCTCCGCCTTTCGCCGTGAACTGAGTTTGCTGTTTTGGGCAGCGTTCAATTACTACGGCGGTATTTTGCTGCTGCCAATCCTGTGGACGAACGCCCATCACGATGTGGCTTGGATTGGCATCTTGCTGGCAGCACACGGCATTGGTACGTTGATCGCACGCCGTTATTTGGAACGCCTCGCCCAGCGTTGGGGCGAACGCCGTCTATTAAGCCTTGCCGCTAGTGCAGTGTTGCTGTCGAGTTTGGCATTATTGTTCCCGCTGAATACCGCTTCAGCCTTGGCTTTAATGAGCTTGCGTGGCAGTGGCGTAGGGCTGTTGAGCATTATGCCAATGGCAGCCCTGTACCGCACCATCAACGCCGAACACCGCGCCCAAGCGAGCTTACTCAGCCGCCTCGCTACCCAATTCGCCGCCGCATTCGGCAGCGCCCTCGCCGCCCTTGCGGTGTCGCAGCCGATGGTTTCAATCGGATTATTTGCAGTGAGCGGCGTGCTGATGTGGGTGCAAATTTGGCAAGGTGAGAAAACGAAGGCTGCCTGAAAGCTAAACTCAAGTTTTCAGGTAGCTTTCTTTATGCTTGGGCAGTAAAGAGCAGTTCACGTGGCAATGGCTGATAACCGCTTGGGGTCTTTTGTATCAGCTGCGGTACGCCCTGCAAAGACATGGCTTGCATCAGGTTTTGGGCTTGCTGAATGTCTTGGTTGGCAAGGGCTGTGGCATTGTTGAGGTCGTCAGGCTGGCAGCTGATGCCCTCTTGGCTTGCGATGTTGCAGACGGTTTTAAGGTCGGCGGTGTCGCGTCCTTCCACATAGCGGGCTTGCCCAAAGGCGTGCAGCAGGGCAAAAAACCGTTCGGGGGCTTGGCGTTTGGCTAGGGCTAGGGCGTTGGTCATTAGCCGTGAATCAAAAACGCTCGGCTTTTCTAAAATATGCTCGTGGTATTTGGGGCTAAATTCTGCCCCTGTGAGCTGATGAATACGCAGGTCATTTTGCCAAGCGTAGTTTGCAAAGTCTTGATTCATTATGCGTCCTGTGTCGGCAAAAAGGCCTGTCGGCAGGGCATCAATGGGGTTATGTTCGGCAAGCTTTGCCAGGGCTTTTGCCGCACCGTAGCACCAGCCGCACAAGGGATCAAAAAGGTAAATGAGGTTTTGGTTTTTCATGGTGTTCTCTTTTAGATGGCTTGGGCTTACCACTTCATTTCGCCTGTGGCAACTTGGGCACCAAGTTCAAGGTTGCTTGTCGCAGGCAGGTTGGGGTAGGCTTTTTGCATTTTTTGTATCAGGTCGGCACTGTTTTTACTTTGGGCTAAGTTTTGTTCAAACTGCTGTAGGTAGCTCTTGGTAAAGTCAATATTGCTGACATCTTGTCTGACGGTGGCACTGTGGCCTGCAATCACCACTTTGGGCTTGAGGGCTTTCATTTCATCAAGCTGTTTTATCCATGCTTTGCGTTCCGCTTTGCTTTGGCTGTCGGCTGTCCAGACGTGCATTTTGCCAAAGACGGCAATGTTGCCTGTGATGGCTTTGAGCGAGGGAATCCAAACATAGGGGCGGTGGGCGAGCAGGCCTTCTGTGCCTTTGATTTCGATGGTGTCGCCTTCAAGTGTGAGGCGGTTGTCTGTTAATGCTTCTGGCAAAACAGGGTGCTTGGGTGCGTTTTCGCCCATTTTGGGGCTCCAAAAAGCCACTTTTTTTGGCAATTTGGCTTCAATTTTTTGCAAAACCGCTGGGGTGGTTACCACTTTGGCTTGTGGAAATTGTGCTTTGAGCGTTTCAACGCCGAAGTAATAATCAGGGTCGGCTTGGCTGATGAAGATGGTTGTTAGGGTTTTGCCGCTATCGAGTATCTTGGCGGCAATCCGCAGGGCATCGGCACGGGTAAAGCCCGAGTCAATCAGCACGGCTTCTTTTTCCCCTGTGATGAGGGTTGAGGTAACGTTAAAGCTGCCTTGGTCGGCCTGATAGGTTTCAAGCTTAAGTTCTGCATGGGCGAAGGCCGAAGTGAGGATAAAGAAAGCGGCCAGTGCCGTTTTTTTTGCGTTCATGTTTTTTTCCTTAAAATTGAGGTTGATTCAATGGACAAACACATTATAGGGGCTATGATTGTTGCAATAAATACCGTAAAATAAACAATACTGTTTCTTATATTGCAACAAAGATGGATAAAATCACCGCCATTAACGTTTTTTTGGAAGCCGCCCGCACGGGCAGTTTTACCGACACGGCAGAGCATTTGCAGATGTCCCGCCCCATGGTCAGCCGTCATATCGCCCTTATTGAGCGCTGGCTTGATGCCCGCTTGTTTCACCGCACCACAAGGCACATCAGCCTGACCGAAGCTGGCCGTCAGGCCGTGCCTTACTGCCAAGAAATCTTAAATCAAATCAAAAAAATGCAAGATGACACGGCAAGCGGTCGGCTGGATTTGCAAGGCACTTTGCGTCTGACCGCAAGCATCTCTTTTGGGGCAACGCACCTTACAGAAGCCATCTATCGCTTTCAAAAGCAGCACCCCAAACTTGCCATTTATCTTAATTTAAGTGAAGCCAGTCTTAATCTGGTGGAGCAGGGGATTGACTTGGCGATTCGCATCAGCAGCCGCCCCGATGGCCAGCTGATTTCCCGTCCGCTTGCCGATTGCCATTCGGTTTTGGCGGCAACGCCAGCCTATCTTGCCGAACACGGCACGCCTAAAACGCCAGAGGATTTGCCCAAGCATCGCTTTTTGGCACACAGCCATCTTAACCGCACGGAGCTTAGTCTAGAAAAAGCAGGCGAGGAGAAAAAATGCCTGCTGACAAATGCCTTTAGTGCCAATGATGCAGGGGCTTTGCTTTGTGCTGTCCGCCATCATGCGGGCATTGCCATGCTGCCACGTTATCTTGTGGAAAGGGAGCTTCAAAGCGGTGAGCTTGTGGCATTGCTTGGCGATTGGCAGCTGCCTGTGCTTAAAATTTATGGGCTTTATGCCTCAAGAGAGCATCTGCCTAAAGCCACCCGTTTGTTTTTGGATTTTTTGATTGATGATTTTGCCAATAAAGATTGGTAACAGAGGGCGGTTTTTAAGCCGTTTTTTATTAAAAATGGGGTAAAAGAGCGGTGGAAAAAATGGGATTTTTTGCTTTGATCTTTAAACCCTTTTTCTAATCACTTGGGTGAAAGGGCAATAGGTTGATAAGAAAAAGGCTGCCTGAAAACTTAAGGTTTTATTTCCAGCCTGCCAAAAATCCTAAAATCTTCAGTCCGCCCCAAGCCCAGCAGAAAAAAATTTTAAAAAATTATCTTGCACACAATTTAATTTTAAGCTATGATATTTGCCATCAAAAACAAAACTTTTTTACCTCCACATAAGGAATACAGCATGAAAATTTTTTATCACACTTCAGCCACCGCAGTAGGCGGACGTGATGGGCATACACAGGTTGATGACGGCTCTATCGGCTTTGACTTGGTTAGTTTTCAAAATCAAAGCGGCAAGGTCGGCACCAATCCCGAACAGCTTTTTGCCATGGGCTATGCCGCCTGTTTTGACAGTGCGATGAACCACGTTGCCCCAAGCTTAGGACTTAAACCCACGCAATCAAGCACCAAGGTTGCCGTGGGTATCGGGCAAAAAGAGGACGGGGCGTTTGGCTTGGATATTGACATCACGGTTACCGTTGAGGGCGTAAGCGTGGACGAGGCAAAAAAATGGATTCAAAAAGCCCATGAAGTCTGCCCTTATTCCAATGCCACCCGTGGCAATGTGCCTGTCCGCCTGCATGTTAAAGTGATTGAAGCCTTTGATTTATAGTCATTTAAATGCAAACGAATACAGTGTTGAAAGCTCCCTTATGTACTACTTGTACACGGCGGTCGCTTTCGCCTTGTCTTCATGTGAATTTAAGCGACTATATAACGACTATATAAGAAGTTAAAGCGTTTTCAGGCAGCCATTTTTGCGTTATTATATTGCACACAATTAAATAAACCCTTGCTTGATTAAGGCTGCCTGAAAATGTACGAACAACTTAAATTAGACCATCAAATCTGTTTTCCGCTTTATGCGTTATCCAAAGAAATCATACGCCGATACACGCCTTTTTTGGCAAAACTCAATTTAACCTATCCGCAATATCTGGTGATGCTGGTGCTGTGGGAGGGCGATGGTCAAACGGTGAATCAGATTGGGGCGAAATTGCATTTGGACAGTGGCACGCTCACGCCTTTGCTTAAACGCCTGCAAGCCAAAGAGCTGATAAAACGTGAACGCAGTCAAGAAGATGAACGTGTGGTGCGGATTTTTCTTACGCCATCGGGCAAAGATTTGGCTGATGAAGCCTGCACTATCCCCGAGCATATGGCACGTTGCTTAAATTTAGAGGCAAACGAAGTGGCATTGTTGCGTAAAATTGTGGGAAAGCTAGCTGGCTAACTTCTTAATCTTACTGTTTTAGACGGTATTTTACCAAGAAAGGCGACCTGAAACTTCATTTTCGTTTTTAGGTCGCCTTTTGGCGTTTGCTTGCAGCTATTTTGAAACGCCGTTTACACCTCAAGCTTTCTGCCCGCCAGCCACGCCACCATGGCAGGGTCGCGGTGTGAGAAAAAGGCAGAGGTTTGAGTATCAAGGGCGGTGATGGCAAGCATATCTTCTTGGCTTAGGGCAAAGTCAAAAATATTGCGGTTTTCTTGCATACGTTCTTGACGCACTGTCTTGGCAAGCGAGACGATTTCACGCTGATACAGCCAGCGAAGCACCACTTGTCCGACCGTTTTGCCGTATTTTTCGCCGATTTTTGTTAGCACAGGGTGGGTAAATAAGCCGTTTTTGCCTTCTGCAAAGGGCGCCCACGCTTCGGCAACCACGCCGTTCGTTTGTAGCCAAGGCACATCATGCAGCCGCTGGTGAAACGGATTAACCTCAATTTGATTAACCATCGGGGCAATGCGGTTGAACGCCATCAAATCTGCCACTCGGTCGGGGTGGAAATTGCTTACGCCAATAGCTTTGATTTTGCCTGCTTCATACAGCTCTTCCATCGCCCGCCACGCCCCATGCACATCGCCATAAGGCTGATGAATCAAATACAAATCCACATAGTCAAGCTGCAAGCGCTTTAAAGAGCGGTCAAATTGGGCTTTGGCACCCTCATAGCTTGCATCTTGCAGCCAAAGTTTGGTGGTGATGAAGAGTTCATCTCTTGCGATACTGCTTTGTTTGATGGCGTTGCCAACTTCGCGTTCGTTTTGGTAGCTGGCAGCGGTGTCTATCAGGCGGTAGCCCGATTCAATGGCACTGAGTACCGCTTGTTCGCATTCTTTGGCATCGTTCATTTGGAAAACACCAAAGCCGATTTTGGGCATAGATACGCCGTTTTTTAAGGTTAAAGTGTGCATCATGGTTTCCTTTTTTGTTTCATATCAATAATCAATGGATTCATTATAGCGCTTGCAAAAGGCTGTGATTAGCCCATCATTTCCGATATACTTTATCGAAAAATACGCATAATCGTTTTTATTGCCGTTTAATTTTCAAATAATCTACGGATAAAAAAATGGAAAGTCTTGACCGCCTACATTTGTTCACCGCCATTATTGACGCAGGCAGTTTCACCAAAGCAGCTGCCCAGCTTGGCATTGCCCAATCGACCCTAAGTTACAGCCTAAAACAGTTAGAAACCTCGCTTGGCGTGCGGCTTGTGCAGCGTAACACGAGAAGCCTAGCTCTCACTGAAGCAGGGCAGCGGCTATATGATGAGCTAAAACCGCTGCTATCAGCCGTGCAAAACAGCACCGAACTGGTGCAGGAATTTGCCCGTGAACCACAAAGCCGTATTCGGCTGACGGGTTCGCCGCTCGTTTTTCGTTATCTTTTACAAAAACCGCTTGCCGCGTTTCGCCGTGCCTATCCTAACGTCTGCCTTGAGCTGCACAGCGATGTACGCCTTACCGACATCATTCACGAACGCTTTGATGCAGGTATCCGCTTGGGCGGATTTTTGGCGAAAGACATGATTGCACGGCGAATCAGTCCTGATTTAACCATGGCGGTGGCGGCAAGCCCAAGCTATCTTGACCGCCACGGCACGCCCAAAACTGTGGACGAACTGCACAGCCACAGCTGCCTGCTTTACCGCCTGCCAAGCCTTGATAACCTGATGGCATGGGAATTTTGCGATAAAAACGGCCGCACTTTTTCCATCACCCCAAGCCAAAGCCCATTGATTACCAATGATTTTGACCTGCTTTTTGCCGCAGCTAAAGCAGGGGAAGGGCTGATTTGGCTGCCTGAATTTGTCTTAAAACAAGAAAGTCCGCAAGGTGAGCTGGTCGCCGTCCTCAAAGATGAGGCGGTGCGCTATGAAGGCTTTCACCTTTATTACCCAAGCCGCAGAGAAAGCCCAGTTTTTAACGCACTGGTGCAGATGCTTGTGGTGGCGGAAATTGGCAAATAGGCTTATATTCAATTCATTAGTCGACAGAAACCAAAATAGAAAATATGCATTTGGGCTGTTAGTAAAGTGCGGTCATTATTTTGTTTATTTTTTACTGATAGATGAATAGGTTAGCTAGATTTTATGCAATTAAAAATGGGATTTTTGAGCTAGCTCACAAAATTGATGTCTTTCGCAAGATCTTTATCGCATTCTACTTTATGATTCACAATGTTTTATCGTGATGTAAAGGAGAATGCGAAATGAATAATTATCTTCAACAACATATTTCAGAGAGAATTCGGCAATCACTTCCTGAGTTAAGTCATCCATCTTTGGCTTTAGATCTTTGGAATATCCTTGCAGAACAGCATTTTCAAGGCTTTCTCCCGCATTTTACGGTTAATCATTTATGTGAAAAATATCATCTGACCGCCAAACAATTGGCATTAGCCTTATTGCCTATTAGTGCGTGTTATGCAAATCCAACGATTTCTCATTTTAGCGTTGGAGCCGTTGTAATGGGGGAAAGTGGCAATCTTTATTTCGGTGCAAATCAAGAGTTTTGCACCACGCATATTCAGCAAACTATTCACGCAGAGCAAAGTGCCATTTCCCACGCTTGGATGCGAGGAGAGCGAAAATTAACGGACGTAACGGTGAACTATACACCTTGCGGACATTGTCGCCAGTTTATGAATGAATTAAACAGTGCTGAAACGTTGCATATTCACTTGCCTCATAGCCAAAATAATTTGCTACATCACTATTTACCTGATTCGTTTGGTCCAAAAGATTTGGCTATTTCTTGTCGATTGTTTGATGAACATCATAATGGTTTAAGTTATAGCACAGAAGATCCTGTTATTTTGGCCGCTTTAAATGCCGCTAACCAAGCTCACTCCCCGTATTCGCAAAGCTACTCGGGGATTGCGATTCAGTTGCAAGATCATCAAATTTTCTGTGGAAGTTATGCTGAAAACGCTGCATTTAACCCCGCATTACCTGCAATGCAAGTGGCATTGAATTATTTGTTATTAAGTGGCGCAGAAACAGAAACGATCCAACGGGTTGTGATGGTGGAACAACCTCTCAATCTTTCTTATCGTAAAATGGCGGAAGAATTATTGGCTTATTTAGGTGATGTACCGTTGGAGTATGTGGTTTTATAGTAATTTTAGTTTTACTAGGTTATATTTTAGCCAGAAAGGAATATTTATTTTTACGATAAAAGTGCGGTTAACATTTTAATAGCCACTCAAACTTTAAAAGTTTTTACCGCACTTTTGTACTCAATTACAATTCTTCTGAAGAATAATATCCCCCCATTGCACTATAAACCGCATTTTCACTTTGAATAAGATTATATTTAGCACTCAAAATAGAAAGCTCAGAATTACGCTCGGTGCTGGCGGCGTTTAGCCATTCTCTTAATTCAGAAATGCCTGCATCATAGCGATTTTTATAATATTGCGTGATGCGCTTATTGTAATCATAAGTTTGTTTTAAGTTCGCAAAGTTTTGACGTGCTTGGCTGTAAGCAAAATAATTAGTATCAATATCGTTTAATGCTTTTGTAATACTTTGCTCAAAATTCACTAATGCTAAATCATAGGCTGATTCTGAAATTTTTACGTTCCATTTCACAACATTCCAGTTCAAGAATGGCAAGCTAATTCCGATCGTCCCACCTGCAATTGGTGTATTGAATGCATTATCAATTTTGTTGCCACTAGAACCTAAGCTACCGCCTAAAGTAATGCTTGGGAACCAGCTTTTTTGCATTGCTTTAGCGTCTTTGAATGCACTGTTCAAGCGGTATTGATAGCCTTTTACGTCTGGACGATTTGCAATCGCTGAGAGGGGAACATTCAGGTTTACGCCCACATTTTTCACGTTAAGAATATGTGGATAGTTCACTTTTAATGGATCACTTGGTTTTAAATTCAATAAGTTACGCAATGTTGCTTCCGCTGTTTTCTTTTGCGTTTGATAATTGATTAAGCTATTACGCGCCGTTAAAACCGCCTGTTGTGCTTGATCTGAACTTGCACGATCGGCAACCCCTTGGCGGAATTTATTTTGCATAATACGATTAATTTCGGAATAGTAATTAATGGTTTTATTCACGGTGCTGATGGCATCATTTAAGTAACCAAGCTGATAATAGGTTAAGATGACGGAATTGATTAATGAAATACGTGCCGCCTCAAGATCTTGCTCTGTCGCAGCGTGTCGCCATTCTGCTGCAGAAGCCGAATCAGCTAAACGACGCCATAAATCTAGCGTATAGCTGACGTTTAATGAGCCACCGTGAGAGATTGTTGAAACAGAACCGGTTTGTGGATTTGGGGCGCCCGTATTAATATTACGACTAGCAGAAGAAGAAACAGAACCGCTGAAATTCGGTACTAAATTCGCCCCAATTAAATTTGCATTATAAAGTGCGGTATTTACCGCAATGGCTGCTTTGGCTAAATCTTTATTATTTACCAGTGCTTGTTCAACTAGTTGATTGAGTTGCGGATCTTTGTACAGTGTCCACCAATTCTCTTGGATATGGTATTGTTTGGTTAATTCTTCATATTGTTGGAAATCTTGTTGTGAAGCGTTGTAAGAATCATCAAGATTCGCACAGCCAGCTAACAACACAGACAAGCCAATAGCAAGTGAGAGTTTGGATTGTTTTAACATCATTTTTTCCTTATTGAATAAATTCGTAATAAAATGTTAAGCAAATAAAGTGCGGTGTTATTTTACCGAGTTTTTATTTGCTTGATTGTTGAAATTTTATCAAAAAACTATTCCTGAGCTAAAGCGGTAATTGGATTTAATTGCGAAGCATTTTTCGCCGGCATATAACCAAAAATTACACCAATTAAGCTTGAACAGAGTAGGGCAGCAATAATTGAGAAGGTGGAAAAAATCATCGTAAAGTCTTTCACCAACCAATTAAATACGGTGCCTAATACCATTGATAGTATGACACCCGTAATGCCACCAATTAAACAAATCAATACCGCTTCAATTAAAAATTGTTGCAAGATGTTAAATTGTCTTGCGCCAATTGCCATTCGCACACCAATTTCTTTGGTGCGTTCGGTAACTGAAACCAGCATAATATTCATCACCCCAATGCCACCCACTACAAGGGAAATAATGGCAATGGAAGAAATCAACAATGTCATTGTATTTGTTGTTTTTTCAATAGTTTGTTTAATCGTATCGGTATTGAATACAAAAAAATCTTTTTTACCGTGACGCACAGTTAATAAGCGAGTGAGATCTTTTTCCGCCACTTTTGAACTAATTTCATCACGAATTTTCACTGTGATTGAGCTAATTTTTTTATTGCCTGAAATTTTGTTCATCGCCGTTGTGTAAGGGATATAAATATTCAAGCTAGAATTGTTTGTTCCTATATTATTGTTAGTTGCTATCCCAATGATACGCAATGGTTTTTTATTAATCATCAAAATTTTACCTAGTGGATTTTGATCGTTGAACACTTCGCGTAACGTGTTCTCATCAATGACAGCCACTTGCTCGCTGTGTTTTACCGCATCCGCTGTAAAGAATACCCCTTCTGCTTTGCTTAACCCTCGCACATTAAAATATTGTTCTCCTACACCGCGTACTTGAGCGGTAAAACTTTGATTGCCATAAGTTAAGGTGCCATTCACGGAACTGTTTGGTGTTACACTGGCAATATAACTTTGCTTGGCGAGCATATTAGCGTCTGCCACAGTGAGATTTTGATTTTTCACCGCGCGCCGATCGCCAAAGCCCGTTCCGTTATAAATATCCATGGTATTCGTCCCTATTGCATTGATATTGCTTAGGATTTTTTGTTGTGAACCATTGCCTAAGGCGACCACACAAACCACCGAAGTAATACCAATAATAATCCCTAACATAGTGAGTAAGGAACGTAGTTTATGTGCCACAATGGCTTTAATAGACATTTTGAAAGATTCAATAAATTGATCTTTATAAAATTGCAATCGGCTTTTATTGCTTTGCGGTGCGATGTCTTGCTTTTGGCTAATTTGCTCCGATTTGTGTCGATCTTCAATAATTTTGCCGTCTTTGATCTCAATAATACGATTTGCAAAATTTGCCACATTTTTGTCGTGCGTAACCAAAATAATAGTATGACCTTCACGGTGCAACTGCCTGAGAATATTCATCACTGTTTCGCCACTTTTGCTGTCTAATGCGCCAGTGGGTTCATCGGCTAGAATAATTTCTCCCCCGTTCATCAAGGCACGTGCAATACTTACACGTTGTTGTTGACCACCCGAAAGCTGATTTGGCTTGTTTTCTAAGCGATCACCCAATCCTAATTTTTCTAATAAGAGCTTGGCTCGTTGTAGGCGAGTAGGTTGATCAATACCTGCATAAATCGCAGGAAGCGCCACATTTTCCACCGCACTTAATGTTGAAAGTAGGTTATAGCGCTGAAAAATAAAGCCGAATTTTTTCTGGCGTAAATCAGAAAGTTGATCACGATTTAGCTGGCTTACTTCTAACCCCTCTACTTTATAAGAACCTGATGTTGCGGTATCCAGACAGCCAATAATGTTCATTAAGGTGGATTTGCCAGAACCTGATTGCCCAATAATGGCAATAAAATCTCCTTTTTTAATATCCAAATTGATATCTTTCAATACCTGCGTGCGGTTTTCACCTTCACCAAAAAATTTGTTAATGTGGCTTAATTCAATAATATTCATAAAAAAACCACCGCACTTTATAAAATTCGAGGGCCACGGAATGAATTACCTACTTTTTCATCGCGGGTTACTTGTGAGGAAATCACTTTTTCGCCTTCTGATAAGCCACTTAGAATTTGCGTATTCATATCATCATTTAACCCTGTAACAACTTTGCGTTTTTCTACTTTATTATTATCTATTAAGAGATTAACGAAGGTTTCTTTTCCTTCTTTGTGTAACGTAATTGTCGGAATGAGCAAGGCATGTTGTTCATCGGCAATGATGATTGTATTTTGTGTGGTCATTCCAATGCGTAGTTGGTTATCAGGATTATCTACCAATACATTAGCATAGTAATAAACAGCGCTGGTATCTGACGCACTTTCTTTATATTCATTATCCGTGAGCGTGGTGATGGCAGGATCAACAGAATGAATGGTGGATTGATACACTTTATCTGGATCGGAAAGGGTAGTGAACTCGACTTTCATTCCAGCTTTTACTTTTGTAATATCCCCTTCAGAAATTTCGGGTTTAATTAAAATTTTAGTTAAATCAGCAACTTGAACAATAGTTGGGGTGGTTTGATTCGCATTGACTGTTTGACCCTCAGAGACCGGAATGGAAATGACTGTGCCATCAAGAGGTGAAAGAATTTTTGTGTATGCCAAGTTTGTTTTAGCCGTATCCACCTGAATTTCAGCACGTTGAATGGAGGCTTCCACTTCAGAAATTGCCGCCTTAGCGGCAGATAAATTATTCTTTGCCGCATTCAGTTCATCTAAGGAGGTTGATTTACTTGCATATAATTTCGCAAGACGATCATAGGCCGATTTGGCCACATTGTAAGCCACTTGCTTGGCGTTAAGTTGAGCTTGATAAGCCTTTAATTCCGCTTGTGCTGAATTTAACGCATTCACTTGATTTTTTGAGTCAATTTCTGCGATTAAATCGCCTTGCTTGATGTGCTGTCCTAGTACAACGTGAATTTTTTCAATTTTACCTGAGGCCTGCGCACCGACTTCCACACGATTATAGGCCCGTACCGTGCCAGCAGTAATGACAGATTTTTTTATCTCACCACGATGAACCTGTTCGGTTAAATAGGTAGTTTCTTGTTGATTAGAATGAGTGAAATAACTATAAACACCAAATACCACTAGCCCAATGGCAAGCAGGGAGAAAATCGTTTTTTTACGCATAAAAACTCCGAGAAAAATAATAATCGTTTTGCTTTATTCAGTGATTATAATAGAAAATCTTCCTTAAGAAGAGCTTAAGGGAAATTAATTTATGCTGAATGAACGTTCGTTCATTTTTAGGGCGTGAATTGTATCATTTATGCAAGGAAAATCAACCGCTATGCAAGGAAAATCAACCGCACTTTTGAATTCTAGCTGTAAACATAGTAGAATGAGTGGCAATTTTTTTACAAAAATCGAGAATATTTTGAGGTCAAAATGAGCCATATTACAGAGAACGAACATCAACCTACCAATTTTATTCGTCATATTATTGATGAAGATTTGGAAGCAGGAAAAGTAAACCACGTTTATACCCGTTTCCCACCGGAACCAAATGGCTATTTACATATTGGTCACGCAAAATCTATCTGTTTAAATTTTGGTATTGCAGAGGATTACAAAGGTTTGTGTAACCTGCGTTTTGACGATACCAACCCGGTTAAAGAAGATGTGGAATATGTGGATTCGATTAAACAGGATGTAGAATGGCTTGGTTTTCATTGGGAAGGTAAAGCACGTTATGCCTCCGATTATTTTGATGCGCTTTATGGTTATGCCATTGAACTGATCGAAAAGGGGCTTGCTTACGTTGATGAACTTTCACCAGAGCAAATGCGTGAATATCGTGGCACACTGACCGAACCGGGTAAAAACAGTCCTTATCGTGATCGTAGCGTGGAAGAAAATTTAGCTTTATTTGAGAAAATGAAAAATGGCGAATTTGCTGAAGGAAAAGCCAGTTTGCGAGCTAAAATTGATATGGCATCGCCATTTATGGTAATGCGTGATCCCGTGTTATATCGCATTAAATTTGCTGAACATCACAACACTGGAAATAAATGGTGCATTTACCCAATGTATGACTTCACTCATTGTATTTCAGATGCGATTGAAGGCATTACGCATTCATTATGTACATTGGAATTCCAAGATAACCGCCGTTTATACGATTGGGTTCTTGAGCATATTTCTATTAAACGCCCATTGCCACATCAATATGAATTTTCTCGCTTAAATTTAGAATACACGCTGACATCTAAACGTAAATTATTAAAATTAGTAGAAGATGAAGTGGTTGATGGTTGGAACGATCCGCGTATGCCGACCATTTCAGGTTTACGTCGTCGTGGCTACACACCTGCTTCAATCCGTGAATTTTGCCGTCGTATTGGGGTAACCAAGCAAGATAACGTGGTAGAATTTAGTGCGTTAGAATCTTGTATTCGTGATGATCTCAACCAAAATGCACCGCGTGCAATGGCAGTGATTAATCCATTAAAACTTGTCATTGAGAACTTTGACGGGCAAGAAATGCTTTCCGCACCAAATCACCCAAATCGTGAAGAATTAGGCCATCGCCAACTGCCATTTACCAAAGAAATTTATATTGATCAAGCGGATTTCCGTGAAGAAGCAAATAAACAATATAAACGTTTAGTATTAGGCAAAGAAGTGCGTTTGCGTAATGCTTATGTGATTAAGGCTGAGCGTGTAGGAAAAGATGCTGAAGGCAATATCACTACCGTGTATTGTACTTATGATCCTGAAACTTTAGGCAAAAATCCAGCCGATGGACGTAAAGTAAAAGGCGTAATTCACTGGGTTTCTGCCACCGACAATGTACCAGCTGAATTTCGTTTATACGACAAATTATTCACCGTGCCAAACCCAAGTGCAGCGGAAGAACTTTATGAAGTGCTAAATCCAAATTCTTTAGTCGTAAAACACGGTTTTGTAGAAAAAAGTTTAGCTAACGCAAAAGAAGAAAAAGCGTATCAATTTGAGCGTGAAGGCTATTTCTGCGCCGATAGCAAAGACAGCCACCCAGAACACCTGATTTTCAACTTAACCGTAAGTTTGAAAGAAGGGTTCTAGTTTTTCCTTGAAAAAAATAAGTGCGGTAGAAATTTGAGCAGAATTTCTACCGTTTTTTTATGGTAGATTTTTTTATTAAGGGATGAGCCTAACTTAGCAGTCTCTTTATAACGGAATTTAAGATGATTCTGTTTTTTACAAAATTTACATTATTCTTATCGAGATAAAAATGAATAGGAAGTAAAAAGGAGTAACAAGTAGAAGGCTAGTAGCTTTAGAGGATCATCAAAATAAACATTGATGACAGCTCTCTTAATTTTAATAAATCATTATCTTTGAGGGAATCAAATTTGGTGGAGCTGGGGGGAGTTGAACCCTACTTAATAGGGTGTGTAATTTATTGATTTTTCTTCTCTTTGTAGAAATTTAGAAGTTTGCGGATCAAATACGGATTATTTTAGTTCAAAGTCCTTTAAATAAGAACCATAAATCCGGAACAGCATTTCTGGCCCTTTGTGCCCCATCTGCTTTGATAGCCAGAATAAATTAGCTCCTTGACTGATGTGCATTGTAGCATAGGTATGTCGTGTTTGATATGGGTTTCTATACCGAACATCAGCAGCTTTTAATGTTGGTACCCAAGCCTTTTTCCTGATTGCATCAGCTCCTGCCCAAGCAGTTTTAGTTTTTGGATCGACAAAAACAAAATCGCTTATGTCATAGCTAAAATGTTGTTGCTCTAGTAAAGCGCTAAAAGCAACATCATCAAGGATAACTTCTCGTGTGCCTGATTTTGTTTTTGTTCCTTTGATTATGCCAACTACTTTTGCGTGTTGGATGTACGCAATACGATTATCAAAATCAATATCACGCCATCGTAATGCACAAAGCTCTGAACTTCTTAATCCCGTTCTAAAGGCAAATTGGAATAAGTTTTTCCATTGTTCATACTGACAATGTGAGAGAATCAATTTAATTTCATCAGGTGTAAAAGGATCTACTTCGTAACTTGTGCCTTTTTCTCTTGATTTGTATCGATCTACCGTAATCAATGAAACTGGATTGACCGCAATTACACCATCAGTAACAGCTTCATCAAGTGCCGAGCGTAATACTGACAAACGATTCCTGATGGTTTTTGACGTTGTGTTTTGTAATTTAACCCAGTTTTTTAGCATTGCTGGTGTTAATTCCGAAACTGCAACAGAGTGAAAATGAGAGAGCTGTTGAATAATTTTTTGGTAACCAAGTAAAGTTGATGGAGATAATTTACGCTCTTTGCAACTCGTTAAATATTCATCAAGATAATTTTTAACAGTAACACCTTCTACGATTTTACCGAAGATTTTTAACTTGGGTGAAGTAGGGAAGTAATCAGCATAATTAAACGTATTACGTTCGATTTTATTTAGAATTTCGCCTAATAATCGCCCTGCATAATTTATATTTGAATTTGTTACAGGCAGCACAAGGGGTTCACGACAACGAACCCCTTTAAAGGTAAAAGTGATATTAATGGTATCTTTTGCTTTGTGTTTACGTATTGTTACGCCACGTGGCATTTGTTTTTTCTCGCCCATTTGTCCACCTCTTCTAAATCAACCATTCTTTCCTTGCACCCTTCAACTTTTAAAACGTGTACATTTTCCTGCCATACTCCACGCTCTAATCTTCGGTTAATTTGAGCCAATGAATATCCAAAGATTTTGCAAAATATGGTAATTGGTAACGTTTTGACCGGTAGTATGATAATACTTTTTTCGTACGGTGTTGGTTTCATATTTCCTCCATTAAATCTTAAATCCTCAACTCCTCCTCAATCGGTAATAATTTCACCGAGTGAATGGATTGGGTGTTGTGTTGTAAATTGATTTTGTAAAACGTTAGGCTAAAGCTGTCTTGTGGCACATCAATGTCTGTGCAGCTGTCTTTGAAAAATACTTCAAGATCGAGAAACATAAAAGTGTCTTCAAGGGCGTTGCCGCGTCTGATGTTATTGCCCAGAATAGTATCAACCAAGCCTTCGTTTGGTTTAATGTGTAGCATTGCGAGGCGTTCGTAAAACAGAGCCTTGAGCCGTGATTGACATTCCAGCACGTTATCAAGCTGAATATCGACACCATATAAACTAGCGAGTGAGAGATAAAAATTCAGCACCTTGTAATAAGGCTTTTTGTCGGAATAAAGCAGTTCGCTAAGTTTACGGTTTAGCACCTGATACAAAAAATTCCCCGTACCGCACGCAGGTTCAAGGAATTTTGTACTAGAGATAAATGTTCCTGGCTGAAGTAGCTTGAGCATTTTGTCTACCAGTTTTTTACTGGTAAACACTTCGCCAAAATCTTTTACCCTTGTTTTCGATTTGATTAATTTATCCATATCAATTTAATCCCCCAGGTTATTATTGCCACTGGCAAGCCAACAAAAGCAATCAATGCAAATAGATAAAGTACAGCCATCACTAATAAGAGCTGTTTATCATCATTGTCCATATTTTCTCCAATAAAAAACCGCTATTTAGCGGTTTCATCCTTTTCAGCAACAAGTTCTAAATCTTCCCATTTAATAACCCAACCACCATTGCGACTTGAGTTACCCTCTTGCTCCCATCGTTTATTCTGTGCCATTTGCTCTTCGGTCAATACGCAAATCTTACCCAATGGCAAATAGCGATTGTCTTTGTCTGCTTGCACTTCGCCGATTTCTCCACGCCATTTCACCCGTGAGCCAACAGGGAAAGGTAATGTATAGCCGTTTTGTGCTATCCATTCCGCTTGTATTTTTTCTTCGTGTCTGCGTGCATCATATTCTAAAGATTTATGAACAAATTCTTGTGCTTCTTGAAAGCTCCAGTTTTCGTATTTAATTAATCGTTCTGCTGCTTCTCCATCATCACCTTGCCAATGTTCAAGGATATTCTGGTATAAAACAAATTCTGTAATACCTAACGTTTCATCGCCGAATTCTTTTTCTTCTGCAACTGCTTCTGCAAATTCTTCAGCATAATTTTCCTTAACCCACTCTTGTAAAAACAGCTCAAAGTCATCGCCGTTAAGCGTGGGTCTTGAGATTTCTGGTATCCATTTATTGTTGGTTAGCATTTTTCTCTCCTGTTTTTATATAATCCACAACCGGCATAGTTAATGTTGCTTGCTGTGGCTCAAATTGTTTGCTAAGTGCCAATGAGGCATAGCCGATAATATCTTCCCAGTGGTCGGGGAAACTTTCATTGCCATTACAAATTCGAGTGATTTTTGCTTGTATCATTGTCATTGCGTAAGCCGCCACTTTATTTCGTTCAAACAGCTGACTATCAATAATTGGCTTCATCAGGTGATAAAAAGTTTCTGCCCCGCTGGTGAAATCACCGTGCGTTTTTTCTCTTTCATTGAGTAGTTCATTTGTGTTCATTTTTACCTCGTAAAAAAGCCCTCAACTGAGGGCGCTTATCTAAAAAATTGTCTAGATTTTGTCTAGGGTTGTCTAAATTTTTTAATTTTTCAGTGCATTGAGTGTTTTAATAAACGGTGGTATGTGTTCATTAAACGCCTTCATCAATATTTCATCACGTTGCGCCGTGTAAAGATAAAAAGGCTGTTTTTGATATTCGGGGCAATAACTGACAAAATCCCACGTTTCATATCCCGTCACCCATAAAGCAGATTGCACTTGAATAACGTACTCATTCGGCACGCCACCTTCGAGCAAATATTTGATATGGGTTTTCATTTTCGGGCATTTGATTTCTAACCCTTTTTTAAGTGAGGGGATAAGTCCATCGGGGCTAATCATTAAGTCTTTGTTGGTATTAAGATACACACCGCCAACCTGTACGACATCATTGCCAGTTTCAAATTCATACGCCATTCGCGCGAGTGGTTCAAGCTGATTGCCGCGTTCCATTTCTGCAGTTTTTACGCCTTCTTTTATGCCTTCAATGCTTTCGGCGACAAGTTCAGCGAGATAACTCAACCAGCTAGCAGACTTTTGCCCACTATTTGACACAATATTTTTAATACCTGTGCCGGTGGGAATGCCTAGCCGTGCGGCTAGCCATTCTTCTGAACCTTGCTCACAATCAAGTGTGATTAGGTCATCTATCATAGTGGAATTCCTTCATCTATGTTGTCTGCTTGATTTTGTGCATTTTGTTTATCAAGTGTGAGGTTGAGTTTTTTCAATATACGCTCTGCACGCTCTGCCGTTATCAGCTCTAATTCATTTACGCCAGCTGATGCCAATACTTTTTCAAGCGGTGTGCCAGTGAGTTCAATCAACTGACGAATTTCTTCCACTTTTTCAGGTGTGGCGTGAATAATCGTTGTCGCAGTGGTGTCAATGACCGTTGGTTTTGGCGTTACATTTAACGGTTCTTTTTGATTTTCTACAATGCGTTCGGCTTCGTCTTGGTCGTAAATACCTGTAAAGCCAAAAGCTAACCTTGCGCATTGGATCATTGCTTTATGGCGTAACATTCTTTTTGGGTGTGATTTCCACGGTTGCGTGTTGCGGCTACATTCGCTCATATATTCCGTAACTGTCGTTGGGCGAGTGCGGTCTTTACGGTAGATATTACAGGTGCAACTGTTATCGTCATTAAAGGTAAATTCAATACCGTCAAATTGTGGGTGGTCGTTCATAATGCGAGACCAACCATCCACGCCGACAATCGGCACGATGCCTCCGTTATTTGGGAAGGCGTAGATTTCATTTGTCCAAGGGTTTAAGCCGTGTTGGTTAGCAACAACCAGTAGGGCGGTCATTTGGTCGGGGCTTACATTTTGCCCACGAAAGGCAGTTGCCATTAGGGTTTGTGGTAGATTTTCGCTACTGCCCATTTCAAAGCGTTCAGCGAGTTTATTTGTTAATGTTTGAAGTGCTGTTGTCATATTATTTTCCTTTGTTTGCGATTAAATCTGTTGTTGTTCCGCAATAATACCCGTCGCAGTCTGAGCCTAAATCAAGTTCATACGCACACCACAACAAGCCGATAATGATTAAAATTCTGAACATAATTTCACCTTTTTACTGAATTCAGGTTGAACAAAACCGCCACACGGTTTTCTTGGGGAAAAGTGCGGTCGGTTTCGCTTGAGTTTTTAGAAGTTAGCTAATCGTTTTGGCTGTGGTTGTTCGTCAAGTAGGCTTAGCATTCCTTTGATGAACATAATGCGTTCACTTTTGGCGTGGACGTATCGTTTTGCTTTTTCTAGGGCTTGCTCAGTTGGGTGGTTAAGGTTGTATAAATAATGCCCACCAATGGTTTTATCAATTTCTTTTGCAAAGTATGGGTGTTGCTTACGGATTTTTTCGCCCATTTCGAACGCCCCACGAAGCGAGTGATATAGGTTAGCAATTATGCGGATTGCTTCTTCGTCTGCGTCCACTTCGGCAAGGGGCAAGTTTTGTTGTTTCACTTCACTTTTGTGCATTGCCATAAATGCACGAATAACTTTTAAGTGGAAAGCAGCACTGATCCAAGCAGCGTAAGCGATAACGAGTTCTTCACAGGCGTAAGACCCTAAACCATTTTTAACAACTAAAATAGTATTGCGTGGTTGGTTTTCATTCTCCATTTCTGCAATGAGTTCTTTAGTTGTTTCTAGTCGAATGAATAAAGCTGGACGATGTTTGTTTTCACCACCACTAGCAATATGAAGATCGTTTAATGAATATAGATTTCCGTTTTCACGAATTTGATTTGATAAGATTTGTAAGTTTGACATTTTATGCCTCTGAACGAATTTAAGTTAAAATTATTCCGAACAATAAGTGGGTGATCGGGGTTCAACTTACCGCGTTCAGACGGCGGAGCTTATTCAGATGTATTGTATATCGCTCTCTCGCCCCGATCGTATTGAATTTCTAGCTATACAGATCTGTATAGGTATATTTTAGGCATAAAAAAACCGCTATGCTATCGGGGGCGGAAAACCGCTGAACGTTGTAAGTCCGGTTATCTTAATACGATATAAGGCGGTTTGTCAATATTAGACTATTAAATAGGCTTGGTCGATGTTTAGGTAATTCGCCACTTGCTTTGTGTAGATCATTTAAAGAATAAAGAGTATCTAAAGTGCGGATAGAATTATTTAAGATTTGTAAATTTGACATATTTTGTACCTTACGTTTTTAGTTAATGCCACTTAGTAGGTGGCGGGCTTCAACTACCAAACGTAAGATCGGCGGAGCTTATTTCCCGAAGGTATTTTATTAGGCTCTCTCGACCCGCCATAGTTTTAGGGCATTTCCTAAATTTTAGGTACAAAAAAACCGCTTATTAGCAGGTGCGGATAACCGCTTACGTTTTGATAGTGCGGTTATCTTAATCCCTGTTAGCGGTTTTTGTCAATTATATTTTATTCTTCAGTTGCTATTGCAGAGAATGTGGCTTGTTCAATTTTTCCAGAACGGCGTTTGATCATTCCGCTTAACTTAATTGTATTGATGTCTTTAACACGGTCGATAATTTCATTTACACCCTCATCGCCTAACATATCGGCATCAATGTTAGCACTAAAAGTTTCGCCTTGTAAGGTGCGAGCAAAAATGGTGATTTTACCTTCTTGACGTTTAACACCATCAATGTATAAATCAAGTGTATCAGGTTTGGTTGTCGCTTTTTCCTGTGCATTTAAGTCATTCACGATTTTTTGTAGTTGTGGCTGTTCCAGTTTGATTTCTGTATTGTTGCCTTGTGAAATAGTGACTTTTTCTGCATCGCTTACAGCACGAGCCATTTCACTATAGGCTTTTTCTGAATGTTCTTCTATGCTTTGTATTGATTGTTTAAAACGAGAATTGTTACTTTCATTTGCTACGGCTTGAATTGTAAGAAAGGCTTGTTTTAACACTTCACTTTCGCTTTTTTGCTCAGTTTGATTTTCCATTGCTCGAATTTGTGCAAGCTGAATTTCTTTTTGGTTGTCTAACCATTTGTAAGCTACCACTGCACCGCTAACAGTTAATGCAAATGCGGTGCAAGTTAATACTTTTTGTCCACCTGTCATACCATTTGTTACCTCTTTAAAGAATTTCCGTATTGCGTTAAACATATCTGTTAAATCTGCAATGATTTCGGTGCAGCCTTCGTTTACAGTAAATGTGATTTCTAGTGCATCTTTTTCTTCTTGTGTTAGCAAGGTGATGTGTGGTTTGCCTGTTTTAAATTCAGCATAAGCACGCCATACTTCATTTTGGAACTCGCAAATACCTTTGCAGATAGCATAATTGATACTACCATTATAACGCAGAGGATCACCTTGAATTTTAATTTTCACTTGTCTTAAAAAATCAAATTCAACCTTTTCAAATTCAATTTTTTCATTGGGTTTTAGGGTTTGAACGAAGTGTAATAATTCTTCTGCATTTTCAATTTTCCACATAAATATTCCTTAAATTCAGATACAAAAAAAGCCGTCTAAAACGGCTTGGAATTAAGGTTATCTTAATCCGAAGTTTGGGCGGTGTCAAATAAAAAAGCCTAGAATGTCTAGACTTATTCAATATTACCAGTTTCTGGGAAGCTCTCTGGTTTTTTAGTCCAATTTGAATGCATCCATTCAAATTTTTTCTTTTGTCCAAATGCTGACCAACCATTGGAGTCAGAAGCATTGATGACAACGATAGTCCCTTTATTTACCAATTTTTTTACTTCATCTCGTATGGTATCTGTTGTTGTATTTTCTTTAGATGTTGACAACAGCCAAACATTACTAATCCAATGCCAATAACCATATTTATTTTTGAAGTATTTGGTAATTTTATCTCTTTCAGTTACAGAAAAATTATCATCAACTATAACTATAAATTTTTTAGACATCATCACCATCCTTAACTACGCTTTCGGAATCAATGATTCTGGCCTGAACAACGCTTATTAGCCCATTGTTAGTATCTCCCAATTGACCTTTTTCAATTGCTAATTTTGATAGTGTATATGTTTCAGAACGCAGATAATCAGGATTATTTATTGCAAAATACCAAAACGCACCAATAATAGCTGCTATTTCAATACCTAAGATAACAAGTAAAAAATACATTACAAACTCTTTTTCACCCCAGATACCATAGGTAATTGTTGAGCCAAGTGTAAGAAAGAATAGCCATAATAAACTGACAATAACATTCGATCTCGCATTCATTCCCTCAACATTACTGAACCTAGCAAATAATTGATTCACAAAATTTCTCCATAATTGAGCTAATTTTATCAAATAGTCTAGCATAACACTTCTCATTTTTTCTATTACAATTTTTTGTATTGATATGTACTACTTAATTACTTCCCTTAACAATCGTTGCCGTAATTCCGAGTGCTTTGACTGGGGCAAAATAGTCTCTTAATTGTTCAATGGTGCCGATAAATGGGATTTCTTGGGCTGAGATTTTAAGAATAAATTGCGTTGCCGCAGGTAGCGTTTCTTGCGTTGGTGTTTGCGGTTCAATATGCGCCGTGTTTTCATTGGTTTCTATTTTCTCGTTGGTTTGTGATGCGTTAAGGTTGGCTTCCGCTTCTGCACGTGCTTTTGCTTCTTGCTCTGCTTTCGCTTTTATTTCGGCTTCACGTTTTTCTTCATCGGCAATGCGTGCTTGAATGATAGGTTCAAGTTCGTCATCACCAGTAATCAGATTGAGCCAATCCTTAAAGAGATACTCATAAGAGATTGGAATTAGCTTGCGACGTGCGGAAAGTCGAGCAGCTTCTGTTGCAATTTCTGCCGCAATAAGGGTTTCTTCGGCATTCACAGCTTTCGTGAGAGTGGCAAGGGTGCTACGGCGTTTAGTGGCTTCTTCTAAGCGTTTTTTGATAGTAGCTTTTGGAATAACCTGTTCAAGGGCAATACACACATCGCTTTCAAAACCTGATTTGACCGCTGAAATTCGCTCAAAAGCCCCATTGACAATGTTTGTTTTAATCTCTGCTTCTTTGGTTTTCACTAATTTTTCACGCTCTAAACGAGCTTGGCGGAAGCGTTCGGCAATGTCTTGGGCTTGCTCAAGCAATTTGTTAATATCACCTTGCTGTGCATTTTTAATTGCTTCACGTGTTTTATCTTCTAGCTCCTTTAGTAACTTAACCTCTTCTTTAGCACGACCGAAGTCATCATCCGTTTCAAAGGTTTGTGTGAGCGTTGATAAAAACTGCTCAGCTTGTTTTTCAAAGTCGGTAATATTGCAAGCAAGCACTTTGCTTTCTGTGCTAATAATTAACTCAAATTTTTGGTTTTCCATTTATCCTCTCCCATAACAGTTATTTTTCCAATAATCGCAATCATCATCGCAAGGCTCGAAGTTATCGCTATCATCAGGCTCTATTTCATCTTCGCCTTGTTGACTAAATTGCTCGTAGTAGTCTTGGTCGCTGTCGCATTGCCAAGCACTTAAAAATCTGCGGCGCTTCATTGTGTTGCCTCATAATTTTGTAAAGTTGTCTTCGAAAAAGAGCGTAACCCCTCGCTGTTTACACGTTTTTATTTTCTCTTTAAACTCAGATGTTTCTTTTGCCATTTGGGGCGAATGGCAAACAGGCGTGCGATAAATATTTAAATTTGTTTTGAGATTGGCGATGTAGCCACGAAAGCCACCGTCATTAGCATAAATGCCGACTTCATAAGCGAGGTTAGTGTTACTCATTGATTTTCTCCTGCAAAAGTGCGGTGTAATTTTGGAGATATTTTTCAGTCTCAGGTGTCAAATTAGGTTGTAAATCACCGTGTTCTTGTTGCCATTCAAGATTTGCTTGGCGTTGCATTTCGATGATTTCATCAGGTGTAAAACCTTGCGAAAGGTAGTGTTCTTGCAAATCTGTTGCGAACGCTGGGCGAAAACAACCAAGTGTAAGAAGTGCGACAATGAAGAATGAAATTGTTATCGCTGTGGCTTTGATTAAGTCTTCCATTTTTGTTTCCTTTTTAGTCAATTTACTGAAGTTAGGGTGTAGAAAACCGCCACACGGTTCAAAGTGAAGTGCGGTCGGTTTTGGTTAGGTTTTTAGAAGTTAGTTAATCGTTTTGGCTGTGGTTGCTCGTCAAGTAGGCTTAGCATACCTTTGATGAACATAATGCGTTCGCTTTTGGCGTGGACGTATCGCTTCGCTTTTTCTAGGGCTTGCTCAGTTGGGTGGTTAAGGTTGTATAAATAATGCCCACCAATGGTTTTATCAATTTCTTTTGCAAAGTATGGGTGTTGCTTACGGATTTTTTCGCCCATTTCGAACGCCCCACGAAGCGAGTGATACAGGTTAGCAATAATGCGGATTGCTTCTTCGTCTGCGTCCACTTCGGCAAGGGGCAAGTTTTGTTGTTGAGGTTGTTGTGTTTCTCTATCAAGAATATCCAATACCCAACGGCGAAAGTTTTTGGCGACTTTGGTATGCGAAAGCATTCCGATTAGGTGGCAACCACGTAAACTGAAAATTCTCACTTTTTGCATACCGCCGTTGGTTTGCATTTCGATAAGTGCGGTCATATTTGGGGTAAATTCGTCGGCGTGGCGATTATATAGATTTTTTACTCCAATATCGCCATTAGAATAACCTAGGGCTTTAGCAATATCCAAAGTGGTAAAGAAAATTTGATTTTGTTGATTGATAACCGAAAGGGTTGTTGTTCGAAAAGTTAATGTAGTCATAATTTCGTCCTCTGTACAAGTCTGTTAAACTCATCACAAGCAACGCCAATTACTGGTGATGAACTGATCAAGGTTGGCGTACCGCGTACAGAGTAACGGCGGATCTTTCGATCCCCTCAATCAGCTCATCATTGACTACTTTTTAAAAGGGGGTCTCAAATTGAGTTACCCTTCATAGAAGTTTGATTTTCTGATTTTTGGCTATAAAAAAAGCCGCATTGAGCGACTATTCTTTTTCACCGCTCTGTACACTCAGGACGCCAATCCCGACTTTCGTTTGAAAGTAGCTATATCTTAAATCAAAGGACGGTGGCTTGTCAATTAAGATTTATGCAAAAATAGACCTTTAATTACAGCGTGAAATGCCACTAAAATATTTACAGTACACGCAGTGGTAATTATGCCAAACATTTTTATGTCCATTATTTTATCTTTTTCCGGTACAATGACATACAGAAAAACGAGTAAAGCCCACCCACATAGTGTTTTTTTAGCGAACTTATAAGCTTTGTTTGCATATTCTTTCCGCATTTCTCGATTATCTTGGCTTTTCCTATAAGACTCTTCTAATTGAAGGTTCTTTACCTCTAACTCCTTAATTTTTGCTTTTCTATAATCTTCATTGTAATCAAGATCAATTCCTCTTTCTAAACTTGCATCGGGAACCGGTGTCCCTAAATTATTACTAATTTCCATCATAAACGACCATTTATCAAATCAGCAGGATCTATATAAAGACAATTTTGGTTTATACTCCAAGCTGTCCCAGGCTCATGTGTCATGGCTGATAATTGAGGACCTGTATAAGATCCATAAACCTCAATGATTTTATCAATAAATGATAGTATATTCTGATCTTGTATTAAAGGTGAATTTCCAACCGCATCTGTTGCAAACCTAGTTATAATTCCTGCCCCAAAAGTTTTAAATTCTTGGTACAAATCAGGAATCACAGGACCATATTGCCAACGAGCAAATGCTTCATTGAATAGCAGCATCCCAAAAGTTTTCAGGTACCATGATTGAGCAAAAAACATTAACTTTTGCAGTTTCATTGGAGTTAATGCGGGAATTTTGCCTTCTTGTGCTTTCTGAATAAAGGCATTTGCCACTTGCATTGCTGAATAAGTCATAATACCGCCTTGAATAGATAAATTTTCTATATTGTGCCATAAGTTTCCTTTTCAGGGAATACTGTATATTTAAAAAGTCAATACTGTATTTATAAAAAAGCCCACAATAGTGGGCAAACGGAGTATGTCTACACGGGGTTTAACGTCTTCCGTGTGAGCGTGAATTATTGAGGGTAATTTTAGGGCTTTCTATATGCTTTATTTCGTCTTCTAGCCAAGTGTGGATATTAAACTCTTTTGCAAAATCTTCTGTATGTGGCAGTACATTAATATCTGAGAAAGTTAAATAATCATCTTTTGCATTAAAGATAAAATAAATTTGTTTTGTCGCACGTTCTAGTACATCACCGTGAATGACGATGGCATTCATTCCACGCATTGCAAGATTGTGCAATAAATACGGGATGACGTTATCTGCTTTTTCTTCACAAAGATAAAAATGCTGACTTGGCTTGTAGCTAAATGGGTTTTGTGAAGTCATATTCGCCCACCATTTTGAAATAATTAGCCCACCCGTGCCTGCAGTCGGATCATAACCAGAATAGCTTGAAGTAAATTGGGGTTGATGTGTTATTTTGCTAAGTATTGTTGCAAGTGAACTGGGTGTGTAATCTTGTCGAAAAGTCTTACGTTCGGCAGAATAAGTTTCAAAATAGTGCTTGAACGTATCTTCTGCATCGCCTAATTTATAGGGTTGTAATGCTTTATAAAAGGCTTCTCTTCTTTGCTTATGAAAAAGAATTTCAGTGAGATATTTTTCAAATTGAATATGTTGTTCAATGGGAATATCAGCACATCCAAAAAATTGTTCTTGGGTGATTGTCATTAAATACCTGCCATTACTGCGTTAATTTTTGATTGGGCTTTTTGTTCAGTTGCCCCCATTAAATGAGTGTAAACATCTTGCGTAATTGATGTTTTAGAATGTCCAAGTCTTTTAGATACCACTTGCATATCCACTTCATTTGCAATTAACAAACTTGCGTGTGTATGTCTTAAGCTATGGACTGAAATAGGATCAATCCCTGCACGTTTACAAGCGTATTTAAGTTGATCGTTGATTGTGGAATTGTAGATGGCTTTTGCGTTGCTAGTGGAATAGTACCAGTCAGCCCAGATCGATTTCCCCTGAGGTGCGTTTTCAATCAGATCTCTAAGAATATAAGCGGTTCTAAAATCTAATCTAACTAGTCGCACTGATGAAAGTGTTTTTGTTCTTGCAAAGTTGCTTGAATCTGCGTTTTTTATGACAGAAGATGCTTTGTAATCGTATGTTTTGTTAATGGAAACGGTAAGATTATCAAAGTCAAAATCTTCAGGTGTTAGCCCTAACCCCTCAGCAAATCGCATTCCTGTGGTGAGTAGAAGATAGATAAAGTGATCCCAGTTTAATTCTTTTCTATCAAGATTTAGGGCTTTGACCAATTTTTTTAGCTCATCTTCTTCGAGAAATTTTTTTCTTACGGGCGGTGGATTGCCTGTAATTTTGACTTTTGAAGTAAAATCTCGTAGCAGTAAGCCTTCATCTATTAATTCTCTTACGCAGGCTCTCAGTTGAATATTGAAATCCTTGACTGTTTGAATTGAATGCGTTTGAGCGTAGCGATTAATAAGCTGTTGATAACTAATTTTGTCGTAATCATTAATATCTTCAAGCTCTTCATATTTTTTCAAGCTTGTGAGGGTCATTTCATATTTTTTATAAGTAACAGGCTGAATTGATCCTTTTTTATAGGTGTTTATCCAATGTTCAAAGTAATTTGAAAAAGATGGATTTTCTAATTGTTGCATTGAGCTTCTCCTATTTCTCATTCAAAACCACACTCAGAGCTACGATGAAAAAAGACTAAAAACGAGTGGCTAAGAATGCGGTTTTGAATAAGTCTGCACGGTAATTTAATCACTTGCGTCCATCATTGATGGTATTACCAACCCCGACAATATGCTGTCGTTACGCAACACTCCCACGCTTGAAAGGCATATCTTTCAAGCCGTCTGCAAGCATTGCCGCTGGTGGGTTACTTGCTACCGTGTATAGACCGCTCATTTGCACAGTTTTTATGCAAACTTCTTTGTGCTAACCAATGATGTGCAGATTCATTGGCAATCTAGTCCCTATACCGACTTTCATGCGCGCAGGGCGGGCGTTTCTGCTTAATCCCTTTATGCGCTAGCTATTTCATCAAATTGACTGTGATTATTTATGCTTGCCACAGAGAGGTATGTGCGCTATGAATAACAACTTAATACCACGTTAGGAAAAACAACCATTTCATCAAGCAATTCTTTGATAGTCATTTCTACAGCAATGCTTGTTATATCTTCTCTTACGGGAAATTTTTGGTTTAAATCGACTGGACCATAAAGATTATCTTTTAAAATCTCTTTTTGTTCTTGTTCAGCAAAAAACTCCTCAACTATTTCTTGAATTGTCCGCCCTGCATAAATTTCGCTCTCTTCATAAATCCAAAACGCTTGTTGCATTTCTCTTATATCTTGGAGCGCTCCATCTATACAATCGATTAAATTGCCGTATCTGATTGTGTCAATAAGTCCGCCCTCACCAAAAACCATTTCATAAGTGCCTTGTGGACCATCATTATGTATTGTCGGTTTATAATGCTCTAAAAAACTAATACGCTTAGCTTGAGTAAGCAAGTGATCATATTCTGACTTGGAAATTGTTACTTGTTTCATTTTTACCTCACTTAAATCTTTATTAACTCCCGACACCCACGGCGAATTTTTTGCGTGGCTCGCATAGTATTTACGCCGATTTCACCTTTGTGATAGTTTGGTTTCGTGGCTTGATATTTAGTCATCACTTGTTCCAAGTTCACGGTTGAACGAACTTCGCTTAATGAAAGTGCGGTGGATATTCGGTGAGTTTTCCCCTGTTTGATTTTTTGCTGACGAGATTTCGCAAACATTCTTGCCAATCTGCCAGCCTTGCCCATTGAGCGAATTTCTGCCTTTTCGCAGTATTTCTTGCTAGCTGGGCTACGTTCAATGATGATATTCATCATTCACCTCCGTTGTTGTTATTTATTCAATGCCGCACTTGTCTAACGTTCATCTTGGCTCGGTATCACGGTTGATTCTTTGCTCTGCATTCCTCTCGGTTCTACTGCCTTGGTTCTCCGTAAATACGGCATTGAATAAATAAGCCTGTTTGCCTCAGCCCCACTGGCACAGACTTGCCAACCTTTCGGCTAATGTGGGTTGTTAAATTGTTAAAGAGCAAATTCGGTTAAAAAAACCTTTATTAAAACCTATTAGGGCTTGAATAAAGGCTCTTTTGAGCCTAGGCGGTAACCATATATAAGCTAGTGAAGTAGCGTTTTGTGCAAAGATCTGTATCTCCATTATTCACGCCTAGATTTAAGCAATTCATCGCCGCATAGATTTTATTTTTGGCTTCTGTTTTCATTTCATTTGCAACATCAGCAGGCAAAGTAACGGTTGCTGAAAGCTCCATACGCTCATTGATTTTTGCTACCACTTTCCAGCCTTGCGGTAATACTTTTTTCACTTCTGCCATAATTTCTTTTTTCATTTGTTGGTTGATGTAAGCCATTTTGTTTTTCCTCGTTGTTTCGTTTTGATGTGCTTATAATAAAACTTAAGTTTTAAGGTGTAAAGGTATAAATTGTAAAAAGTTTTAATTATTTGAAAACAAATGTTTTATATTGTTGATTTTTAAAGAAAAATAATTTTAAAAAATTTGTTTGATTGCTTGTTTTTTATACAAAAAGAAAGGTTGAAGGAGTGTTCTTCTGAAACCGTAGGGGAAAAATGAGCAGATAAAAGTCAACTGACAGCTATTACAGTTAACAAAATGGTTGCATTCAAGATAATGTTTTAGGTGATTTGCTTTGAGTTCAATGAGTTAGGAGCGGAAATTCAGTTTTTTCTAGGCGTGAATTAAAGATAATTAGTGTAGTTACGAGAGTGGTTTTGATTAAGCCTTTCTATTTATATTATCTTCAATCATAAAATACAATCCTAATAAGGTAACAAAAGCTAGATTATGTAATAGAAAGATATAGCCTAAACTCAAGTATTCTTTGATAGTGTTATCTAATAATTTAATGTTAGCTTGATTTATCTGTGCTAAACCGCCAAGCGCATAAATTAATAAGCTTATAAAAGAAAGATACCCAAATAGGTAAGTAAGAAAAAGACGTCTCGTGATTTGGCGATTGTTCCCTAACATTTTCACCGGACGACCTTTTAAAGGATCATCTAACCTCGGTAATGATGCAGTAGCAATGGCTGCGAGAGCAGCAATATAAAAGCCTGATAAAATTTGAGTAATATTATTAACAATGGAAATAAGTCCATTTTTACCTAGAATAGTGATGGGAGTTGGTAATAGGCTATTAATATAAACAAAAAATACTGAAAAAATTATAGGTAAAACTATGTCAAAAAAGACTTTTTCTATATGAAAAAGTCTTAAATAATTTAGTGGTGCGAATAATTTTTTCAAAATCATAGTTGATTTAACATTTTACGTATAAGTTCACTATGCCATTTATAATCACATACATTTATTGGTTTATCAAGTTGTACTTTTTTCTTCGCAATAAAAGGTGTTATTGAAATATCTTGGATGACTTCTTCGTCATTTAGGCTATCTTTAATCTGATAATCTGCACTTTGTTGACGATGCTCTTTCTCATGTGTAATCTTTAAACGACCATATCCTTCATTATGCGAGAACTGAGCTATATTAGCTAAATAATGTAATGGATTAGATAACATTGATGGTGGTTTAAAATCAAGACGATGCACTTCTTTGTACTCGATTTTAGTATCCTCATCATCTAAAGAAAATGATTGCCTTATTTCTTCACGAAAAGCAATAATTGATGTGATTTTACCCTCTTTAAGTTGAGTCTGGAAATCATTTTTAGCCAAAAATGTAATGTCAAATTTAGGCTGATGGATCTTATTTTTATCTTGTTGATCTTGAATTTTTAAATTACGTACTACATGATTTAAGTAACCTCGAATAGCACTTCGACTTAGTCCTTGCATATCCTCAAGTATTGCATTAAACCTGTTTGGATATTGAGGTGAATCTGACTTTAAATCAATAATAAAATGAGCACTGCAAGCAACACCTTCTCCTTGATTTTTCCGAATAATTCTAGATTTACCAGTAGTTAAATTGGCAAAAGCTGGATCGCTACCATCAAGGTTTGAGAATTGAAAAAATAGTATAAGATATTGTTCTTTATACAAACTAGCTTTTAATAAGCGATAAGCGAGATTACCTCGGTTTTTTTTATAGGTTATGAGACGATACTGCTTGAGTATTATATTAACAACCTCTGCCATTGGGATTTTAAAATTTTCATCATTTTTTGATTTTACATATACTTCACAGCCATATGTATAACGCTCATTTTCTTTAATTAGAATTGTCATTTGTTTATCCTGCTTAATCTAGAATTAACCGCCACGCCAGACTTTTTTACCTAAAATTCTGAAAGAATCAGTGTTTTCCATGCTTTCATCAATATCAATGGGTTCATAACCTTCGGCTGAACTAATTAATTGAATGCCTTTTTCGGTTCTAACAATACGTTTAATGAATAAGCGTTGTTTATAAGACACCGCGTAAATTTCCCCGTCTTCAATATCTATATCATCAGTATCAATAATTACAGTATCGCCGTTCTCTAAATCAGGAACCATACTTGAGCCTTTGACATACATTGCCTTGCAACTATCAGGGTTTATGTTATAGCGTCTAAACCAAGATTTTCTTAATAGCACAGGGTCTTCATCATTGATAAACCAAGCTAAATTACCTGTTCCTGCTGATAATTTAATATCGTACATATCTATTTTGATGTAGTTATCTAATTGTGATCCTTTTACATCATCTGAAATTGCAACATTATGTATTTCAACAGGATTTAATGCCATATCTCCATTGCCAGTTGCTAGCCATTCAGCGGAAACATTGAGAGCTTTTGCTAGTTTTAATAAATAACGTGGGTTGAGAGTTTTTCCATTAAGTATTTTACCGATGGCAGTTTGAGACACGCCAACATCTAGCCCTAGTTCTGCTTGGGTTTTACCAGACATTTTCATTGCGTGATCGAGTCGTTCACCAAGTGAGTTCATATTTTCCTCCAAATATTGCCATTCTAAAACTTTAGTTTTCAACAATCAAAAAACTTGCCTTTACATACAAAAACAATTGTTTTAATATGTTATAAAACAATTTAGAATATTATGCTTATGAATAAAACTATTTTAGAGATTATTACTATTGCTGGTAGTCAGCAGAAACTTGCTGATTTATGTGGTGTTTCTCAGATGACTATTAGCAAATGGTTAAACGGTGGCGGAATTAATGCTCGCTATATTCCCTTGCTTGCTCAGGCTAGCAAAGGGAAATTCACGCCAGAAGATATTCTTAACGAATTATCTGCAAACTAATTTACCAAACCCACTCAAAAAGTAACCATAAAAAAACGAGAAAATTTTATGAAAGACGAATCACCGTTTTTGTACATACAAAAAGCACTGCATACGCAGTTATCCCGTAGTAGGGAAATCTCAAATTTTGCTCCAGCAATGGGGAAAACAACAACTCAGCTAGCGAAAGAGCTAAAAACAGATTATGACCGCAACAAACTTGGTTTTGCTGATGCTGTTCATCTTATTGCTCTTACCGATTCAATAAACATCGTTGAAATGATTGCTCAGGCAGTGGGGCACACATTAATGCCTTGCCCGAAAGAATGTAACGGATCGCTAGATTTATTGCGTGAAGTCGTTGTGCTGTCTGAATCAGTGGGGAAATTATGCGGGGAAAGTGCGAATGCTTTATCCGATAACTCAGATTTAGGGCAAGAACTTTCGGCAAGAGAGCGTGAAAAGTTAACCGGATTGATAAATCAGCTACTTTCTCAGCTTGTTTGTTTGAAATGGGAATTGAAGCAATAAAAAACCACCGTTGGCGCGGTGGCTAGTTATGGAAACAAATACTATGGAAAATATTAATCCAAACGAAAAACAAAGTCAAAGCCAATGCAAAAAAATCTTGGCGTATTTAAAAACAGGCAAAAAAATCACCGCACTTGAGGCGTTAAATCGCTTTGGTTGTATGCGTCTTTCTGCTCGTATTTTAGATTTGCGTGAGCAGGGTTATGCCATCACTGATGAGATGATGAAAGATCCAAACTCAGGCAAGCGTTATAAGGCTTATTGGTTGGTGGAGGGGCTATGAATAAATTTATTCCGAATAGTTTCCAAATGCCAAATGCGATTGTTGATGATTTCTTAGCGTATCTTTCAGGTAATGCATTTAAATGCTATGCGTTAATTTCTCGGCAGACAACAGGTTGGCAAAAACAGTCCGATAGGATTTCTGTTAGTCAATTTATGATGAAATGTGGCATTAAAAATCGTAAAACAGCGATGAAGTGCTTGGAGGAATTAGAAGGAATTAATCTAATCTTTACATTCAAAAAATGTGGAGAAATCACCGAATTTTCACTCAATTTTAATCCTGAAGTACCTGAATGTGAACCAGTACCAAAAAATGGGACTAGTACCAATTTTTCTGCTGAACCAGTACCAAAAAATGGGACTAGTACCAATTTTTCTGCTGAACCAGTACCAAAAAATGGGACTAGTACCAGTACCAAAAATTGGGACACTACAAAACACAATATTAAAAACAATATTACAAATACTTCTTCGTCCGAAAAAAATTCGGACGGCGGTGTGGGCAAAAAATCTCGGTTTAAATTTTCTGATGATGATATGGCTGCCGCACAATGGATTTTTGGATTGATACTAAAACTTAACCCCAACGTCAAAGCACCGTCTTTCGACAGCTGGGCGAATGAAATCCGCCTGATGCGTGAACGTGATGGGCGAACGCATAGGGAAATTTGCGAACTGTTCCAGTGGGCAAACCAAGACTCGTTCTGGAAAGCCAATATTCTCAGCCCTGCCAAGCTGCGGGAGAAATGGGATCAGCTCACGGTGAAGAAAAATAACTCAAAACCACTGCGCAAAACAGTTTCCGAACTGAACGCGATTGAATGGAACACCGAAGAGGGATGGAGGGGAATGCTGTGATCAGACAAGTTAATCAGCAAACAATGCAAAGCGCAATCGGAATGCAAGCTAAATTGCCCGGTCAGCCACAGCAAAAATCGCAACGCTTGCCCAATGATATTGAAAAATTGGTTGATCAGATTTTTTCACAGTTATTCGCAGCCTGTCCAGCAATGCGTAGTCAATTTGACGAGGTACAGCTCCCCATTACCAAGCGCACTTGGGTTTTAGGCTTTGCGGAAAATAATATCCGCACCATTGAGCAAGTTCGTGCGGGAATGCGTAAAGTGCGGTCGAAACCTGATGATTATTTTCCGAGTGTAGGCAAATTTATTTCTTGGTGCAAACAAGACCGCTACGAAGCGTTAGGCTTGCCAAGCGAAGAGGAGCTTTACCAACGCCTAAAGAAATTTCAAGGCTACGGAATGTTGGAAATCCACGAATTTAAATTTGAAAGCGATGCAGAATATTGGCTGCTTACCGATTTGTATTGTAACAATCGAGAAGCCTCAGAAGAAAAACTGAGAAAAGCCGTGAGCAAAGCATTGAAAGCAATGGCAGCACGCTTGGAAGCGGGGGAAACTTTACCTAAACCACAAATCACCTTGCCAAAGAAACCGAGTTTTATTACACCTGAAAAACAGCGTGAAATTAATTTGAAAGGGGCAGCAGCGTGTAAACAGATTTTAAACGGAGCAAGGCAATGACTTCATATAAATGCCCAAAGTGCGGTGCAAAATTGGAAGATTTCCGTGAGGGCGATGAGTGGGGCTATTTTGCTGACGAGCCGTTCCGTTGCTCAGGGCATTTAATCCAGCCAGTGCCTTATCCGCACATTAGCCCTGATTGTGCGCTTAATCGCACAAAATCTTGTGGGTATTTTAGTTTTGAAGCGTTAGGGATTGAAAACGATGGAAACTAAACAACGCTTTTTCTTGCGTAATGCGCGCATACAGCAAAATGCGATTGGAGTAATACATTCCCTTACCCTTGATGATAAAAATCCCGTAGTGGTGGAAATAAAGCCCTTAACACGCACATTGGCACAGAATGCAAAACTGCACGCAATGCTAACGGATATTGCTAAGCAATGCACCTTTAACGGCAAGAAGCAAACGTTGGGCACGTGGAAAATGCTTTTTGTGAGCGGACATAACATTGCCACTGGTGAGCAAGCAGAGATGGCAATTGGGTTTGAAGGGGAAGTGGTGAATTTACGTGAAAGTACTGCAGAAATGGGCGTGAAGCGGTCAGCAAGTTTGATTGAGTATATTCAGGCTTGGGGCGTGAGTAACGGCGTAAGATTTAGCGATAGACAAGGGTTTTATGGGTATTAAAAACCGCTCAAAAGAGCGGTTCATTTAAGGGGCTATTTAACAAATTTATGTACAGCAATTGCCCAAACAACCATAACAAGAGCGAAAACGCCAAGTCCAATAGTGAGATTCATTGCTTTTCCTCCTTGCGTTGGGATTTAACTTGTCTTAGTTGTCGATGCACAATCAAGCCACTATATGCACCGATAATAAGAAAAATGGTTTTAATCACTTTCAAGAATAGTGGTTCACTATTAAAGAGAATAACAGGAATTGCCAAAATTGCAACCTTTGTGATGTCGATGGACATTTTAGCCCAGTCATCAAGGGTTTCAATTTCAATAGGTTTCTTGAATAAATTTAACATTTTGTCCTCCTTGAGGGCAGTATAACAAAAACCGCACCGAAGTGCGGTTGGATTTTGGGGAGTTTTTAGAAATCTAGCTGTTTTCGCTGTGGGCTAATACGAGGGATTACTCGTTGCCAGTTTAGCCGTTTTGATTGTTTGAATGGTTCAACTAAACGTTTCAGTGTGGCTTGAGTGTCTTCATATTGAAGTCTGTACTCGTGAGCGTGGCTGTAAACCGTGCCACTAAAACGAGATCCTAAGGCGTTGAGTGGCTCGTAGAGTTTGCCAAGTAGGGTGTTCATTTGCTTATGCCCAAACCATAACCAAGCAAGTTGTTCAAGCTCGTACTCGGTGAATTCAAAAGTGTATTTCTTTTCGGGCTCAGGTAGGGCGAGTTGTTGAGAATTTTGCAAACTGTATTTACCTGTTTTGCGGATTTGTGGGAGAACTTCTTCAAATACCCACGCTTCAAATGGTTCAGCTTCAGGCTTCCGTGATTTGATGATTAAACGGTATAGGTTAGGTTCATTGATAAATGTTAATTCTTGATTTCCGCCTTTGGTAGGGGTGTAACGTTTCGTTACACCAGATGATTTACAGTGATCTTGCAAGGCTTTTCTTGAGTTGGCATAACCTAAGACATCGCAAACATCAGTACCACAAAACCAGATTTCTTGATTGGGATCTTTGATGACGCGAACAGAATTGGAATGGAAGTTAAAGGTGTTAAATTGAATTTGAGTTTTCATTTCGTTATTTCCTTTTGAGAGAAATTCCCTTACTAGGGCGGTCGAGAGCTCAAAACTCGTAACGAATCGAGCGGAGTTATTCCCTTGCGGTGTTATATTCCTCGCACTCTCGACCATTGATTTAAGTTGTTGTTTTTGTATCAGGTATGAGAAATAGGAGAAACCCAGATACAAAAAAATCACGCTAACGGGGTGAATTACCGTTCGTTATAGGCTTTTGAGACCTGTGGTAAATCCTACGCTTGAATTGTGGGGTTGTCAAGATTGGAGATGAATTAATGATTATGGAAGGTTGGGAAGTTTAATGGCAAAAGCACCAAAACAGCATAAGTGCAAAGTGTGTGGCACTTATTACACAAAGACAGTAAGCAGCCTGCAAAAAGTGTGCGGTGTACCTTGTGCAATCAAACTGTCTGCCGAGCAATCACGCAAAAAACGTGAAAAGCTCGCAAAAGCGGAACGGGCAGAAACTCGCAAAAGAATGACCGCACTTAAAGAGAAGAATAAAACGCATAACCAGCTTATCGCAGAAGCTCAAAGTGCGGTGAATAAATATATCCGTGTGCGAGATGAGAACAAGGAGTGTATTTCTTGTGGCACACCGTTGATTAGCGAGAAATTAGGCGGTGGATTTGATGCCGGGCATTATCGCAGCCGTGGTAGTGCGCCACACTTGCGGTTTTATACGCTTAACATTCACGGACAATGCAAACGCTGTAATCGGTGGCTGGGCGGAAACTATCACGAATATCGCATTAGATTGGTTGAACGCTTGGGGATTGAAAAAGTGCGAGAAATCGAAAACGACCAACGCCCAAGGCATTATAGCGATGAGGATTTGAGACGGATTAAGCGAATTTTTGAGCGGAAAGCGAAGTGGTTAGAAAAGCGTAGAGGGTGATTGTAATGCAGGATTTAAAACTCAATTTAAGCGAATTAAAACTCACATCAAAACAAGAAGAATGGGTAAAAGAGTGGCTTTATAAATGGGGTGCGTGGATTAATACTGGGCGCTTAGATAAGCGTCAGGTCAATATCATTGGGCGATTAATGGATAGCGTTACGCCAAGCGAACCACAACGCCCCATTTGCACTGATGAAGAAGGGCTGATGATTAGCCAAATGATCGATGAGTTTTTTACCACTCAGGATAAAGAATTGCATTTTATTGTGTATGGGTATTATGTAGATACTATGACCGTTAATAAGTTGGCAACTAAACTACAAGAAGTTATAGAGCCTAGACTTATGAGAGGAGCGGCAGGAAAGCCAAACATTCGCAAACCAAGTAAGAGAAAACTTATTGAATATGTTAAACAAAGGCTTGATCTTGCAACAGCTATCATTCACGAATTGTTACTAAAAGGTTTTATTATTCTAAAAAATGTAGTTAAAAGTCATAAAAATATCAAAGTTTGTTATTGACATAAGTTGCAAAGCTGCATATACTTTTATGTAAAGGTGGTCGTCGTGTAAGTGATGTTCACCAAGTTAAAAGTAAATGAATATAGATTTTACAGCCCTGATCGGAAACGGTCGGGGTTTTTTATTTAGAAAGAACCCGCCATAATCGGCGGGTTTAAGGTTGTTAGTATGGATTCAACTATCACTATTGATATGAGTGCAATAAAAAGAGAATTGTCAAATCTTGAACAGCTTGTTACCTTTGAAGGCATCCCTGATCATCTTATCAAGCTCTTTTTTAACAACTTGCATCGGATAATCTCCATTGATTTTGTTTCCACACTTAATGCAAATGGCACCGTTGAGGTCCTTGGAAGAGTTAATTTTACTACGAGCCTTGAAAGTTGTATTGCCGCACTTAGGGCAGGAAAGAGTGAATTTATCTCTCATATAGCATCCTTTTCGTAAAGCAATTTTGCATAAAGAGCTTTAAATAGGTTGCAAAAGGGATAAAAAACCGTAATAATGAATACGGTTTCGAAGCCCCTTAGAAACGAAATAAGCCCTCGAAAATGTGCTTGTTAAGTTTATTCCTAGCCCTCAATAGCGCCAACTATTGAGGGTTTCCTATATCTAGTATATGTTAAATACAACAATGTACTAGATGTAGTGATTATATGGAAAGATCCTTTTTTAAGCAACGATCTTTTTATATATAGATACAGTATTTATTGGATATATAAACAGATTTGTTTATAGAGCTCAGTCTTGACGGACTGGGCTTTTTTATTGCCTCAAAAACAGGGGCGGAGTATGAAAATTATGAAAGATATGGGAACACAAAGCTATATCTGGTCTGGCTTTGGTGGTTTTATTGCGTGGCTTGGTGATCAACAGAATTTGATGATGCTGAGCCTTGCCATTGGTATTGTTACCGCACTTGCGAATTTATATCAGCGTTGCCGTGAGGGGCAGCTAAAGAAACGAGATGAAGAGCGTAAGGAAGAAATCCATCGGCTCACAGTGGCGAGATTAAAAAAAGGGCTAGATATTAAATGAAACACATTAAGAAAATTGCGGGTTGTTCGGTTGTGGCAATCATTGGCTTAGTAATGCTTAACCATTCTGACGAAATCCGCACCACCGAAACAGGAATGGAATTAATCGGCGAAGCAGAAAGCTGTATGCGTGAGCCGTATAAATGCCCTGCTGATGTGTGGACGGTTGGGATTGGATCAACGGGCAATATTACCTTTGGCAAGGTTTATTCTGATAAAGAGATTGCCGACCGCTGGGCCAAAGATATTCAAACGGCGGAACAGTGCGTCAATCGTTATGCCAACGGCAAAGCGCTACCACAAGGTGCATTTGAGGCATTGACCTCACTGACCTTTAACGTAGGCTGTGGCAAACTCAAAACGTCAACCATTTACCGTTATGCAAGACAAGGCAATATTGCTGCAATGTGTGAGCAGTTTCCACGTTGGAAATATTCAAGCGGGAAAGTGCTGAAAGGTTTAGTAACCCGCCGTGAAAAAGAGAAAGCATTATGTTTAACAAGTTTAAAACGTGGCTAAATCTCACCGCACTTTGTCTGATTTTGGGCTTGTGTGGTTGGGTTTGGTATCAGTCTCAGATGATTAGTAGCTTAAAAGCCAAAAATCAAATGCAAGCCCAGACCATACAGCAACTTAATCATAATCTGACAGAGAAAACAAAACAGCTGGAAGATGAGCGCAAAGCAACTGAAAAACAGACTGCACTTGAACAAGCCCAGCGAGAGAAAGCAGATGAAGACATTCAAGTTATTTACAAAACAATCAAAGTGCAAGATTGTAGTCGTCAGCGTTTGCCTGATGATGTTATTAAGCGGTTGCACTAAATCGATTGTCAAAACAGATTATATTCTGCCGCCAAGTATCTATTTAATCCCTTGTCAGCAAACCGCTTTCAGTGGCTCAACCTATGGTGAGGCGATTATTTATTTGCGTGTAGTGCAAAAGGAGCGGGATATTTGTGCAGGGCGGTTAGATGGGATTATTGAATGGAGTAAATCAAATGGGAATGCTTTATAAGTCTAAGAAGAAATTGATTGAAGAGGGCTTCACGCATTACGGGCGACTTTGGGATATTCCTGTTTATGTCAAAGACATTCACAGTGAAGCTCCAGAAATTATTGCAGCTAATTTTATTCCTGAATGGGTTTTAACTATTGCCGATCAAATAGGATTTTTTATTGAGGGATTGATCAATATTAACAATCCTGAGTACGAGCCGATGTTTAAAATCCGTATTACAGGTGAAATTAAATAAGGATTGATTTACTAAGTTAATGGAGGATATATGACAGAACAGGAACAATCAACACCAACTTTTACACGTGGTGAGAAATTAGTTGGCATTACTTTTAACGTTGGTGCAAGACAAGATGTACACGACTGCAAGCAGAGATTTGCTTTTGCTATCGATCAGCTTGAGGCGCATAAACAAGATGCTTTTGCCCAAGGAACACTAAACTCAACAAAAGAAATGCTTATCGAAGAGGCTCAAAAACGCATTCTTGATGCACAGATGTGGGCAGTGAAAGCATTAACATTTGGATTATGATTTAAGGATTAACCTATGCCAAAGAAAGACGGGGTTAAGTCCACGTCTAAAGTGCGTGGGTTGACCGACAAACAGAAACGATTTGTAGAAGAATATCTTATTGATTTAAACGCAACTCAAGCAGCTATTCGGGCTGGATATAGCGAAAAGACAGCTTATTCAATTGGGCAAGAGAACCTGACAAAACCTGAGATCCAAGGTGCGATCCAAACTGCCCAAAACAAACGCGCTGAGCGTGTTCAGATAACGCAAGATGACGTATTAAGAGATCTGCAAGAGTTGCGTGATATTTGTATGGGGCGTAAATCCATTGTAGTTACCGATACGGTTAAAGACAATCAAAAGGGGACGGTTAATTCCGTTGATAATCCTGTTTTTTGCTTTGAGCCTACGGCGGCAAATAAAGCCCTTGAATTGCTCGGTAAGCATTTGGGAATGTTTAAAGATAAGCTCGATGTGAGTTCTTCAGATGGTTCTCTTTCCCCCACAGTCATTCAACTTATTGCACCGGAGTTTGACAATGCAGAAAGTGCAGATACAAATTCCACCTAAGTTAATTCCTGTCTTTTCTGATAGCTATCGTTATCGTTGTTCTTACGGTGGGCGTGGTTCTGGTAAAACAAGGACATTTGCAAAAATGTCGGCGGTACGTGGCTATATGTTTGCAAAGTCGGGCGTATCTGGTGTGATTCTTTGTGGACGTGAGTTTATGAACTCGCTAGAAGAATCATCATTGGAAGAAGTTAAACAGGCGATTCGCGAAACTCCGTTTTTAAATGCGTTTTATGAAGTTGGTGAAAAGTATATTCGTTCAAAGTGCGGGCGAATTGCTTATGTATTTAGTGGACTAAGGCACAATCTAGATAGTATCAAGTCTAAAGCAAGAATTTTAATTGCGTGGATAGATGAAGCTGAAACAGTAAGTGAGACAGCTTGGCGTAAGCTAACGCCAACAGTCCGCGAAGACGGTTCTGAAATTTGGGTAACGTGGAACCCAGAAAAAAAAGGGTCAGCAACTGACATAAGATTCAGGCAAAACCCGCCTGAAAATGCCATTGTCGTTGAGATGAACTATAACGATAATCCTTGGTTTCCTGATGTGTTGGAGCAAGAGCGCCTGAGTGATCAGCGACGCCTTGATGACGCGACATATCGCTGGATCTGGGAGGGAGATTATTTAGAGCAAAGCGATGCCCAAGTCTTTAAAGGTAAATTCAAGCAATTTGAGTTTGTTGCACAACCTGATTTCATTGGTCCTTATCACGGGCTTGATTTCGGTTTTGCGAAAGATCCAACGGCTGCGGTGCGTTGTTGGGTGTTTAATGGGGATTTGTACATTGATTATTGTGCGGGGAAAGTAGAGCTAGAACTGGACGATACAGCATTATTTCTAAGTTCTCAAATCCCTAATATTAACCAATATATTATTCGTGCGGATAGTGCAAGACCAGAATCAATCTGCTATTTAAAACGAAATGGACTGCCGCGAATTGAAGGCGTAAATAAGTGGAAAGGTAGCGTGGAAGATGGCATTGCGCATTTAAAATCTTATGGACAGATTTATATTCACCCACGTTGTGCTGCTGTACTTGATGAGTTCCGCCAATATAGCTACAAGACCGATCGTTTAACGAGTGATGTGTTGCCCGTCATTATTGATGACAATAACCACTATATTGATGCAATTCGTTATGCTTTGTCGCCATTAATTCAATCTCGTGGCACGTTAAACCAACAATCACTAGAGATTTACTAAGGATTTTTTATGAGTGTATCTGATATTAGTACTCCTTTTGTCAAATTACATAGTCAGGTAAAGATTATTGATGATTTGCTTGGTGGTACTGCCGCAATGAGAAATGCTGGGACAGCTTACTTGCATCAAATGTCGCTTGAGAGCAAGGAGCGATACCAAAAGCGCTTAGAACGGTCAACGCTTTATCCTGCATTAAGTGAAACTTTATCACAAATGACAGGACGGGTATTTTTTAAACCAATTGATGTACAAGATGTCAATCAGGTGATCACAGATCGCTTTTTGCCAGACGTGGATATGCTTGGTAATAATCTTGATGTGTTTGCTGCAAGATGGTTTTATGCATCGTTGGCTTATGGCGTGAGTTATGTCTTAGTGGATTACACAAAAATTAATGATGTGCGAACACTTGCTGATGAGATAAAAGTAGGTGCGAGACCCTATCTTGTGCATATTAAGCCGCAATCCGTTCTAGGTTTTAAAACCGCAATGCACAATGGGCGACAAGTATTAACGCAGTTCCGTTACACTGAAAATGTGGTTGTGGACAAAGACGAATTCACCACAGAAACTATGGAGCAGATCAATGTTTATGAGATTGGTCGTGTGCGTAAATATCAGAAGCGTGGTGAAGATTTTGAACTCGTTGATGATGTTGAATTGAAAATTGCCGGGAAACGATTGGATTTTATCCCTATTGTTGCTTTCGCAACAAAAAACAGCGGTGAATTTATGCTAGGTGAACCGCCATTAATGGAGTTGGCTTATCTCAATATTAAACACTGGCAGTCACAATCTGATCAGGACAATATCCTCAACACAGCAAGAGTGCCGTTATTAGCTCGTTTTGGTGTAAATCAAGATCCAACATCGCCTAATACAATGCAAATTGGTGGCAGTTTGATTGATTTGCCAGAAAACGGTGATTTGCGTTATATCGAACACTCCGGTAATGCAATTGGCGCAGGGCAAGAATCATTGAAAATGCTCGAAAGTCAAATTCAAATGGCAGGTGCAAGCCTGTTAGTTAAAAGCGAAATCGCAATGACTGACAGCCAAACGAAAGAAGAACACGACAAACTTATTTCTAAATTGCGTTTATATGCAAATCGCTTTGAAGACGTGTTAGATCTCACCTTGGAATATGTTGGGAAATGGCTAGGTGTAGAAAAGGCAGGGAGTGTAGAGATTACGGGCAATATAGATAGTGATATTGATGCGAATAGCTCTATCGAAAGCATTATTAAATTGCAAGCAGCCGGTATTATTTCCGCACAAACTGCCTTTTCTGAAGCAAAACGTCGTGGGTTAATCAGCGATAACGTTGAATGGGAAGATGAGCAAGCACGCTTAGAAAATGGTGAACTCAATGGCTTTGACAGTTGATGAACAAATTGAAATTGGCTTGGCAGATAATAAAATTTTGCTTTTCCGTTTTGATGCGCATTTACGCAAAGAAATTTATAAGCGCTTAAATGCAATGCAAAAGCGCGTATTGAGCCACATTTCTGCCGTTGGAATTGAAAGTATCAGCCAAAAGGCATTAAAACAGCTCTTAAAAGAAGTGTCCGATCTTGTTGATGAGACTTATCAAGATATTAATCAGGTTACTGCGAAAGATTTAAAAGCCTTGCTTCCACTGCAGGCAGAAGCATTGACTAAAATTTATAATCAAGCGGTGAAGTTTGATTTATTCAATCAGGTGCCCGATTATCGTATTAAGGCAATACGCAATGCAGAAATTATCGCAGGTGCGCCATTGGAAGATTGGTGGAGAAAACAGGGAGATAATCTCACATTCGATTTTGAGCGAACAATTCGATCAGGAATGATAGAGGGCGCAAGCTATAATGACCTTGTAAAAAGCGTAAAAGAAATCACAGGACGTTCTCGCCGTGGTGCAGAAACGCTAGTGAGAACAGCAGTGATGAAGGTGAATGATGCAGCCCACGAAGCCTTACGCGATGAAAATGAAGACTTGCTCAATGGAGAGCAGCACGTTAGCACTTTGGATACTCGCACATCAGAAGTCTGCCGCTTAAGAGATGGGCTTTCGTGGGATATGGATCAACAGCCTATTGGCGGGCATAAAATCCCTTACAAGCGTCCGCCACTTCACCCAAATTGTCGCAGTGATCTAAAATTACTGATCAAATCTTGGAAAGAGCTAGGCATTAATCTTGAAGAAATTCCAGAAAGTACCAAAGCGAGCCTTGATGGGCAAGTGAAAAGCTCAATGAATTATGAAGATTGGCTAAAAACGAAGTCAGAAGCCGAGCAAGATAAAATCCTAGGCAAAGGGAAAGCCAAGCTATGGCGTGATGGCGTGATCACGTTTAGGGATATGCTGGATCAAAGCGGTAGACCATTAACGTTAAAAGATTTATACTTAGTACATAATTTAGACGTTAGTTATGGCACTATGAACAGTATCGAAGAATTACTGCAAAACGCAATTGGTATAGAGCCTGAAATCACAGGAAAGATTACAGAGATTATTTCATCGGTTGGTGCAAAACCTGCTGGATTGGAATATCGCTTAAAGTCTTTAGAATCACTTAAGCGTAAAGTAGAAACTGAGGTTCTTGCTGGTATTTCTGAGCAACAAGCAATTAATAGTGTGAAAGATGTTATCCGTTACACTGCTATTCTTGATGTTGATGGTTTTGTATCACAATATAAAAAAATTCAGTCGTTACTTGAAAATCAAGGGTATCTTACAGTTGTGGTAAAAAACACTTGGAAAGATGATGCCGTTTATAAAGGCGTTAATACTGTTGTTACTACGCTAATTGAAAAGGATAATGTTGTTTTTGAGTTACAATACCATACACAACAAAGTTTTGAACTGAAAAATGGTGTGCTGCATAAACTTTATGAAAAGTTTAGAGATCCTGCGACATCTCAAGATGAGAAAAAACGATTGTATGCAGAAATGCAAAAGTTAAGCTCACAATTAACAGCGCCTAAAGATATTCATAAAGTAAAAGGAGTGAAATAATGTATCAATATTATTTAGCCCAAATCGGTGAAAATCAACAAAAGCTTATTCGTGGTAAGCCCGATGATTTACTTTCTTTTGCTACCTACGAGCCAGAAAAAGAAGATTGGGATCAACAGTTTGGCACGTTTTGGGCTGATAAAATTTTGGTGAGTGATTTCAATGCATTCAAAGAAATCACTGAAAAAGAAGCTATTCAATTTATTAAGGTTCACTAATGCTTTCAGGTAAGGCTGAATTGTTGGCTCGACAATTACACGCTAACCAAGTAGATAAGGCGGGAAAAGCTTATGTGGAGCATTTGCAATCTGTTGTTAATGGGTTGGTACAGCCTACTGATGATGAATTAGCTGTGGCTTGGTTGCACGATGTGGTAGAAGATACTGTAATCTCATTGGAGCAAATCAAAGCTGAGTTTGGGGCGACTATTGCCAACGCTATTGATGCAATAACGAAACGAGAGAATGAGCCATATGAAGCCTATTTAAACCGAGTGCGATCGAATGATATTGCTAGGAAAGTAAAAATATCTGATCTTGCTCATAATATGGATTTATCTCGACTTAAGGAAGTGAGAGATAAAGATCTTAAACGACGTGAAAAATATAAAAAAGCGATGGCTTTTTTGCTAAACTAAAAAAACAAACCGATCAGTAATGGTCGGTTTTTTTATATCTTAATATCAAACTAGGCCGCCATTTTCGGAAGAATTTGGCGGTTTTTCTTTATCCGCGCGGAAGCGCAAAATCAACTAAACGGAAGGAAATCCACAATGAAATTAAAACTTGATGAAAACGGCCACGTTGTTGTTAATGATGGCAAACCAGTTTATATCCACGATGACGGCAAAGAAGTTGCCTTTGATGCAGCACAAGCAACGGCAAAGATTGCCTCTTTGAATGAAGAATGTAAAACCCATCGAATTGCGAAAGAAAAAGCGGAAGCTGATTTGAAGAAATTTGAGGAGATTACGGACATTGAGGCAGCGAAGAAAGCCTTAGAGACGGTTAAAAATCTTGATGATAAAAAACTTATTGATGCAGGCGAGGCGGAAAAAGTGAAAGCCGAAGTGATTAAGCAATATGAGGAAAAGCTCAAAGCGAAAGATGCCGAAATTGCGACAGCACAACAAGCCTTACATCAAGAAGTCATTGGTGGATCGTTTGCCCGCTCTAAGTTTATTGCCGAGAAGCTCAGCATTCCAGTTGATATAGTGCAGGCGTCCTTTGCTAAACATTTTAGCTATGAAAATGGTGGATTGTTGGCAAAAGACGCTAATGGCAATGTGATTTATAGCCGGGAACGACCAGGTGAAACAGCGAACTTTGAAGAAGCCATTGAACAACTTGTAATGGCTTATCCAAATAAAGAACATATCCTTAAACCAAGTGGAAACTCTGGTGGCGGATCTGGTAATCAAGCAGGTTCTGGCGTTGAGTATAATCCATTCTCAAAAGAGCATTGGAATATGACAAAACAAGCAGAATTAATGAAAAATAACCCCGCACTTGCCAAGCAATATGCTGGAAAGTGCGGGATCAAATTAGATTAAAGGAGTAAATGATGGGACAACCAACCCGTATCGCTGATGTGATTGTACCTCAGCTTTTTACTAAATATGCCATTCAAAAAACAGCGGAGAAATCTGCTTTATGGCAATCAGGAATCATCTCAAATCTTGATGAAGCAGCACTTGTTGCTCAGAAAGGCGGATCGTTAATTACAATGCCATTCTGGGAAGACTTGAACGGTGATTCAGAAGTGCTTTCTGAAACTTCACCATTGACGGTGAATAAAATTACCGCCAAATCAGATGTTGCCATTTTACACGCTCGTGGTAAGGCGTGGGGAACGAATGACTTGGCTCGTGCCTTGTCTGGCGATGATCCGTTAGGTGCTGTAACGGAACTTGCCGCGACTTACTGGAGTCGCGAAATGCAACGCATTTTACTTGCCACCCTTGAGGGCGTGTTTGCAGCAACCTCTATGGCAGGCAACAAGCACGATGTATCTGCATTAGGTACGACAAAGCAAGTGATCAATGGTCATTCGTTTATTGATGCGGCCTATAAGCTCGGTGATGAAGTGGACAACTTAACCGCTGTGGCAATGCACTCCGCAACAGCCGCCTATCTTGCTAAAGAGGGGCTGATCGAAACAATTCGTGATGCAGATGGTGTTATCTTATACCAAACCTATATGGGCAAACGCATTATTGTTGATGACACAATGCCACAAAGCGGTGGTGTTTACACAACATATTTGTTTGGTACTGGTGCAATTGGTTATGGTGAGGTAACTCCACCGCACGCTGTAGAAACAGATCGTGATAGCTTGCAGGGTGATGATATTCTTATCCACCGTCGCCACTTTATTTTACACCCACGCGGTGTGAAATGGGCAGGCAGTGCGGGGCTTGCACCAGATAATGCAGGGTTAAAAACTGGCACTCACTGGACGCGCGTTTACGATCCAAAACAAATTCGCGTGGTGGCATTTAAACATAAATTAACCACAGACTAACTGATAAAACCGCTCAGAAATGGGCGGTTTTTCTATTTAGGAGAACAAAAATGGGATTAGCTGCTTTTAACGCAATGCGACGCAAAAGAGCGTTGCAACAACAAAAAACAGCATCAACTTCTGAAACTGAGAAAGATAGCTCAATACAAAAAGAAGCAAATGCGACAGAAGATTTCAGCAAGCTGAAAGTTGAAGAACTGAAAGCGAAATTGGCAGAACTTGGCGTGCAATTTAATAGCGGGGCGAAGAAAGAGGAATTGCTCGCACTTTTACAGCAAGCAACAACGCCATTAAGTGAATGAGGCTAATTTATGGCAACGTTAATTATCCCCGATGACAGTTATGTGAGTCTTGAAGATGCTAATCAGTATCACGCAATGCGAACAAGCGCACTTGAGTGGGAAGCATTAGATGATGAAACAAAACAGCGCCGTCTTGTTAGCGCATCAGATTTTTTAGATGCGAATTATCACTTTGCGGGGGAAAAATCTGAGACTGAACAGCTAAGAGCTTTCCCACGAAATGGGAGTGATACAATTCCTAAAGCCGTGAAATTCGCAGTTTGTGAATTGGCATTGCAAGAAAGTCTCAATCAGAACGAAGAAGCTAAAATGGAAAGCGTTTCTGTTGGGCCTGTGAAAGTGGCTTATCAGCAAGGATCGCAAAGTGCAAATAGTTCAATTGATCGTTTTGCTTATGTGAAAGCGTTATTAAATAGCGTATTAGCAAAATCAACAGGGCAAGTAACTTTATTGAGGGGCTGAAATGAGTAAATTTTATCCTCAACTCAAGCAACTTTCCAGCAAACTAATTCGGCGGTTTGGGCAACCTTGCACAGTCATTATCTCAGAAGGTGGAACATATGATCCTGAAACTGGAGGGATGACCCGCCAATATTCAGAAGAGTATGAAGCGTACTGTCTATTCGATAATCTGAACTATGACTTTCCTAGTTTTACGAGTTCGGGCGTAACTAAGGCAAGCTCAGCGATGGTTGAACGGGGTGATGTGTTGATCTATATCACCGCAGAAGGTAATCCTGTTGTTGGTGCCATTATTGACGTTGACGAAACTCAATGGAAGGTGATTGCCTGCCAGCCAATAAATCCTTCGGGAACCGCATTATTGTATCAAGTTCAGGCAAGGAAGGTGGTATAAATGGGAAAGTTTAGTATTGATGTGGGCAAATTTGTCGTAAAAAGCAAAAAGAAAGCAGATATCATTTATCGAAAATTGGCATTAGAAACCTATCAGCGTGTTAAAGATAAAACCCCAATTGATACAGGTCAGCTAAAGCGGAGCTGGACAGTGGCGGTAAACACCCCAGCCACCAAACATAACGGCACACAAAAAGCCCTTACTCTTGCCGAGTTGACTGATGCTATCTATATCACCACAGATAAACCTTATGCCGAGAAATTGGAATATGGGCTATATCCTCAACCCGGTGGCACGAAGACGATTAATGGATTTTCAACGCAGGCACCGCAAGGTATGGTTCGTATCACGGCAAAAGAGATTGCAGATTGGGTAAATTCACAGAGGTGGTAAATGATTACTGAAATCAGGTCGTTATTACAAACACATTTAGCCAAGTTAGATAAATTCAGTACAGCTTGGGAGGGCGTGCAAAACGACGTGAAATTGCCCTATCAGTCAGTTTTTTTGCAACCCATCACAGCCAATACAACCTCTATTGGCGATGAACCTAAAGCCACAGAAAGCGGCTTTTTACAGGTTACGCTGTTCTTTCCAAGTGGAAAGGGAACGCAACAGATTACTGAACGAGCAGATTTGTTGAGGCAACATTTCTATGGGCAAAATCTCATTAAAAATAATGTACAAGTTGTCATTCATTCACCGCCACAAATTGGCGGTATTTTTTTGAATGATGGCACACTTGCTTTACCCATCACAATTAATTACACCGATTATCAATTATAGGAGTAAGCAATGGCAACAGCACAAGGCGTTAAACGCAAAATTATTGTGGCCAAAGAAGCAACCTTTGGCGTTAAACCTGCAAAAACTGCAGGGAAAATTATTCCCCGCACAGAAAGCTCACTTAATTCTAATTTTGAGAGTTTTTCAAGCGAGGAAATCCGCGCAGATATGCAGCGCGCCCCTTCTACCGTTGGCTTTGAAAAAGCTGAAGGGGATATTAAAGGCGAGCTTGCAGCAGGTCAGTGGGCAGTGTTTTTAGCTGCCGCACTTCGTGGGAATTGGACATCCGCCGCCAAAACTCCACTTATTAAGAAAACCAGTGCAGGCACGGGAGAAAAGAATGGAAAAATCCTCTTTGTGCCAACAACGGGGCATACCACAGATTCATTTACGATTGATGATTTTTTTGAAGATATTAATTTGCACCGCATTTACACCGGTTGCCGTGTCTCAAAAATTAGCATTGATATTCAGCCCAATGGCATAGCCTCAATCACTGTAACATTCCTCGGTCAACGTGGTGAAGAAACGCAAACCGCTTATTTCACCTCACCAACAGAAATCGCCCAATCCCCGAAATTGGCAGGAGTAAACGGACAGCTTTTAGTGAATAAACAAAAAGCCGCACTGGTTACAGGATTGAAATTAGACATTGATCTTGGAGCCTCAAGTGAGGCAACACTCGGTACAACTTATGCCCCAGATGTATTTATCGGCGCGATTGCGGTAAGTGGTTCTTTCACAATGTATCTGCAGGATAAAACAATGATTGAGGCGGTACGACGTGGGCAAAATCTTTCCCTTGCTTTACGAATGGATGCAGGTAGTGAAGATAATGCTGACTATATGACGTTAATTTTACCTGGCATTAAAGCTACTTCCGTAGAAATTGATGATGGAGCGAAAAACCTTATTCAAACCTTAAACTTTGACGCATTCCCTGCCGTGTTTGAAGGTGGTAGTGATATTGAGCCAGGGTTATCCGCGGCAACAACATTAATTATCCAAGACACGCTTGCATAAGCATTTTCTTTTACCAACTCATAGGCGACTGTAACAGGTCGCCTTTTTTTATCTCTAAAATAAGGATCTAACAATGGACTTTGCAAAATTATCTGTATCACCAAATACCTTCACCTTTCATTTAATCCACCCAACAGAGGGGACAGAGCTTGAAGCCACAATGACCGTGTATGGTGCATTGAGTGATGTCGTCAAAAAACATCAATCTCAAGTATTACGTCAATTACAGAAACGAGAGTTTGAAAATTCCCGCTCCCGCAAACAAAATTACCGCACATTAACCGAAATGGAACAAGATGCGATTGAAAATGCCATTGTTCGTATTGCAGATTGGCACGGTATCGAATGGGAAGGTAAAGATTTGGAATTTACGACAGAAAACGCCCGTAAATTATTGAATGCCTGCCCTTGGATGCGTGAGCAAATTATTGAACAGTCTGAAAATCTGGGAAACTTCTTAGCGGCTTAATTGAGAATTTACTGGGCTATGCTAAAGCACAGTTTAACCTTGATAAAAAGCCGAAAGACTCTTCCGTATCTATTCGCGATCATTTAATGGCGGTATATGAACAAACAGGGATTATGCCCGCTGAATTGGATATTAAACCGCCTCCCGAACCGCTTGAATATCTCCTTGATTATTTTTATGCACTTTCCCTTTCTCGCCAGTCGGGAATGAGCGTTAACCCTATTCTTTACAGCGAGATTTTGGCTTGGTCGCAACTGACAAAATGCATGTTGGAACAATGGGAATTAGAGGTCATTAAGCAACTGGATATGGTTTGGCTAAGTGCGCAGATAGAAGAAAACCATTAAAAATTCCACCGCACTTTTTATTTGAGGGTTAAATGAAAACATTTAATTTTGAACCTGATTGGGGTGTTAAACGAACAAAGAAACCCCGTGTAAAAGTCATCAGCTTTGGTGATGGCTATGAGCAACGTCAGCAAGACGGCATTCATCACACGCTAAGAAGTTTTGAGCTCACCTTTAGTGGTGATAACAATCGAATTAATGCTATCGACACGTTTTTGAGCGAATGCCGAGGAGTGGAAGCCTTTCAATGGACGCCATACCAAGAATCGGCAGGAAAATTTAAGTGTGAAGAATGGTCAACAACCGTAAAAACAAGCCACTCTACCTTGACGGCGACGTTTCAAGAAGTGATAGCCTAGGAGTAAACAATGACAGATTTTGCCACATTGGGAATTAAAATCACCAGCACAGGCGCTGCCAAAGCCGAAAATGAATTGGGACGTCTTGAACGCCAATCCGTGAAGGTGGATAAATCCATTGAAAGTGTCATCAAAACGATTGATAAACTGCGTAATTATATGACATTGGGCTTTCTAGGAGCAGGAATTAATCAGTTGCTGCAAATGTCAGACAAAATGAAAACCCTCGCTACGCAAGTGCGGTTTGTTACTCAAACAACAGCAGAATATGAGCGTGTACAGCAATCATTGTTTGAAATTTCACAACAAACACGGGCAAGCCTTGAAGCAACCACGACCATTTATACCCGAACATCAAGGGCATTAAAGGATTATGGTTACAGCCAACAACAAGTCTTAACCTTTACCGAAACGCTCAATAAAGCAATGGCTGTTGGTGGCGTTGGTGCGCAAGAACAAGCTACCGCACTTTTCCAGCTATCCCAAGCATTAGGTTCAGGTCGTCTACAAGGTGATGAGTTTAGAACCATTGCAGAGGCAGCACCAATCATCCTTGATGTAGTCGCAGAATATATGGGTAAATCCCGTGCTGAAATTAAAAAGCTGGCAGGGGAAGGTGTCATCACATCTAAAGTTATCTTTGAAGCCATTAGTCGCGCAAATAAAAAAATCTCTCAACAATTTGAGGGAATGCCAATTACCTTTGGGCAAGCAATGCAACAAATGGAAAATTCAGTATTGAAATTTGTTGATGAAATGCTCAACGGTTCGGGAGCCACAAATGGATTGGCTGAGGCGGTTTCATTTTTGGCGAAGAATTTTGATTATTTGGTTATTGTAATGGGTGCTGTTGCATCTGGGCATTTAGCGAAATTGGCTAATAATGCATTACTTTCCGCCTTAAATACTCAAAAGCAGGCAGCTGCCGCATTACAAGCTGCACAAGCAGTTAAAGTGCAAACAAGCGCAGAATTACAACTTGCTAGAGTGCAAATGAGTTCATTAGCGAGTTCGTTAAAATTAGCTCAAAGCGAAGCTACTCGTAGAACCATTCGTGCGCAAATGACAGCCCAATCAGAGCGAATTATCGCACTGACTAACGCAGAAGCAGCTGCCACACAAAGGCTTGCTATCGCACAAAAAGCAGCATCTTTAGGTGGTAGATTGGCTGGTGGAGTGTTGGGACTATTAGGCGGGCCTGTAGGCATTGTAACAACGGCATTAATTGCCGGCGCAGGGGCATTATATGAATGGTATTCAAATGCTCAACAGGCAAAGCAAGAGGCATTAGATTATGCAGATAATCTTGATATCGCGAATGCGAAACTCAAAGAAATGTCATTGCTTGAATTACAAGTTGCTAAAGATAAATTAACAGCAGCTGTTGATGAACAAAAGAAAAAAATAAAGGAGCTAGAGGATTCAATTTCATCTTTGAAGCAAAAAGCTGAAATGATGAAGTCTTATTTTATTTCTACTGGCTTGCCAGATGTTGCATCACAAGATCTCTATGAGAAAAAATTGAAAGAGATTCGAGAAAAAGAACTTGAACTTAAAAACACAAAAGATGCATTAAGTGAGTCCACTAAGAAACAAATTCAATTAAGCAAACAACTCTCTATATCCTCTAATGGCGTTACCATTCGATTGAATGAACAAGAAACAGTTACATTAGATTTGGCTGATGGGGTAGAGAAATTAATAGGGAAGCAAATTAAGCTACATCAACGCTATGAAGTAGCTAAATTAAAAGCACAAGGAAATATAAAGGCATCTTATATTTTGGCTGGGCTTTACGAGTTACTGGGGGAAAAAGGTTCCGAATATGCTGAAATTTTGCAATTAATTGCAACAGGACAGATCGATGCAGCTCAAGCAGCTGCAGCAAGTGCGCATATTTCTGTTGAGTCAATGAATGAAATGATCAAATCTGCTGGGATCTTGGCGAAAATGTCAGATGAGCAGACGAAAATCGATGGATTTAAAACATTGCCAAAAGAAGCCAAACATCAAGAGCGAATGCTAGATCAGTGGCGTGATTATTATGCTAAATTAGAAGATGCGTCTTTAGATAACGTAACCAAAATTCAACGTGAGCAAGAACGAGCCTTTCAAGAGCTTGATCGCTTTAAACAAAAAGGCGTAGTCAACAACGAAGAATATGAAAAGGCAAAAACACTGATTACAGAGCGTTATCTTAAAGAACAACAAGCACTCGTAGCAAAATATGCACCAAGTTTAGGGTTTAAACAAACTCTTGATGATGGACTAAAAGAAATTGCGCGTTTAAAAGATATTGGCAAATTAGATGGTTTGCAGGCAAATACGGCTGAACAGCAAATTAAAATTCAGTATGCCCAACAAATGTCTCAAGATGCAGTTAATCCATTAGATAAATTAAGAGGGCAAACCGATCCTTTTCAGGATATTCAAAATCGCCACGCACAAGAGTTGGCTTTAGAGCAAGCATTCCTTGACACTCAATTAAGCACGCAAGAGCAATTTGAGCAAAGGAAAAAAGAGTTAAAGGAAAAATACGCCAATGAAACTCTTCAACTTGAATTAAGCCATTATTCCCAAGCGGCCTCCGCAATGAGCGGTGCTTTTGATTCTATGGCAAATATAATGAAAGGTGCGGCTGGAGAACAATCGGGTATCTATAAAGCAATGTTTGCAGCTTCAAAAGCCTTTGCAATTGCAGACAGTATTATCAAGATCCAGCAAGGTATTGCTAATGCTGGTTCATTGTCATTCCCAGCTAATATCGCTGCAATGGCAACGGTTGCAGCTGAAACAGCAAATATTGTTTCAACGATTCAAGGCGTAACAATGGGAGGATATGCCGAGGGAGGTTATACAGGAAACGGTGGTAAATACGATCCTGCTGGCGTAGTCCACAAAGGCGAATATGTCCTAACCAAAGAAGCCACAGCAAGGCTTGGGGTTGATTATCTAGATTATCTTAACTATGGCAAATCTAAGCGCGGTTTTGCTACGGGCGGCGGTGTAAATCTACCAACAGTGCATACACAATCTAGCTCACCGAAAATCAGCGTAAAAGTGATTAATAATGGCGAGCCAACGGAAGCCAAAGTTGAGAGCAAGCAAGATGACAAGGGCGGGTTAGAAATCACTGTTGAACTAATGCGCAGTGTTGCCCGAGAAGAAACCAGCAAAATGCTTCAAAGCAATATGCGACCAGGTGGAATGTTTGCGTAATAAAGAGAAAGCCAAAATTAACCCGATCTAAATAGGTCGGGTTTTTTATTGCCTGTAAGATAGAAAAGTACACTCGAAAGCGGTGTTTCCTTTCTCCACTCACCGTTTCTTACAGGCTCTTTTTTGTGTGGAGAACAAGGAGAAAATAATGGAAGCATTAACCGCAGAATTTTTAGGTAAAGAAATTACTTTAGTGGATAACAATGGCATTGCTTATGTAGCAATGCGTGAAATTGTTGAGGGGATTGGCTTAGAGTGGTCAAGGCAACATAAGAAGTTGGTAAATCAATCACAAAAATTCAACTGTGTACATATGACCACAGTTGCTCAAGATGGCAAAAATCGTGAAATGCTATGTATGCCAATCAAAAAATTAAATGGTTGGTTATTTAGCATTAACCCAAATAAAGTGCGTGCAGATTTAAAAACACGTCTTGAAGAATATCAGGAAGAATGCTTCTTGGCGTTATGGGATTATTGGACGGAAGGCATTGCCCGCCGTGATGAAGTGAAAAGAAAGCTACTTGATTGGAAAGAAAAAGAGAGTCTTTCTAAATCGAAAGGTAGTGAAGCTGGGCGGTTACTCAATCAACGAAAACAAGAAAAACACCGATTGGAATTAGAACTCGCCCAAATAAAGCAACTTGATTTATTTGCTGCACTTTAAGCCAGACAATTAAACGTCTGGCTTTTTTATTACCAAAAACAAACCCCGATTGCGGCAAACAGTCGGGGTTTTCCTTTTCAACTCCCACTCGTCTATAGGAGATTATGATTTATTATGCCCAATTTTAACATAGGAAATTTATTAGGCAAGCTATTTACAAGCCTAAAAATAGGAGGAAATATGAGTGAGCAAGGTGCAGATAAAGCAGGGAAAGACATTTCGTTTGGCATTAAATTTTTCTTTTGCTGTATGGGTATCTCATCAATCTTAGCAGTGATCTTATGGCTATTACCTGACTTAATTACGGCTATTCACTAAGTCTTAATTCAAAGAGATAACAACAATTATCACTTCTTTTAGAAGTGGTGGGCGCGGTGATGTGATCCAGATCACTTTAAAACTCGCCTGATTTTGGTATGATTAACGCCTATTTTTTAGCTTAGGAGTTAATTATGAAAAAATTATGTGGAGTTGTTGCAATCAGCTGCATTCTTTCTGCTTGCGCTACAACTCCAGTATTCCTGCAAGATGCTAAACCTGTTCCTGAAAATAGAGTTTTGGCATTTAAAGAATATAATCCAGAGTATGCTAAAGTAACAATTACGCGTGATGCAGGTGCGCTCGGAAGTGGATGTTATTTAGGAGTAATGTATAGACAAACATTACTTGCTAGATTTGATCCTAAAGAAAAGGCTACTTTTTATATCCCTGAAGGAGAGTGGAAGTTTGCGGTAACGCCAGATCCAATGGGGCGTGGTTTATGTTCAGGGGCTATGGGGTTTAATCCAGCTGTAGAAATCCAGAAAATTGAGAAAAATAAGGAAAATTTATTCCGTATTAGCTCTGGTCCTTACAGACGACCTCGATTACTACCAATGTGATTTGTCCCAAATGAAAAAACTACTATTATTTATTTTAGCTAGTGTTGTCTTATTAAGCGGATGCGGTTCTAGCTCTAAAAACATAAAAGCGGAAAAAGGAGAAAGCTATTTTTCAAGCAAGTCAAAGGATGCCTTAAAACGCTGTATGATAGAGCAATTAGACGAATTTAGACCCTATAGAATGGTTATTAATGACTTTGATAATGTTTCAGAAATCTATATTGGAGCAGTACAATCAGGGTATTTAAGATACTTTTATCTTTTTGAAATAACCAATGGTAAGATCCTTTTTAAAAGAAATGGGGTCTATTATGCACCGTTATCTGTAAACGAGGCAAAGAATAAGATTTTTAATTGTCAATAACTATAAACCCTGTTGACCTCAACAGGGTTTTCTTTTATATTTACTCCATAGGCGTCAGAACCTACAACCAAAGGCGGTAATCCGCACCCGACAGCATAGCGGTTTTTTTATGCGTAAAATTTGTGTTTCTCCTATTTCTCATCACGAATGGATCGCACATTTCACTCTATGCCGAGAGGGCGGAGAATAAAATACCCGAAAGGGGAATAATCCCGACCGTTCCTTTGGCGGTTTCTGAACCTCTTGGCACCAACCATATTCATTATGAATATAGTTGACATAAAAATGCTTAAACTGTAGTATTTAAAACAAGGTCTCAAAAGCCTTTATGTTCAGCGGTAATTCACCCCGTTAGCGTGATTTTTTTGTATCTGGGTTTCTCCTATTTCTCATACCTGATACAAAAACAACAATTAATATCAATGATCGACAGTGCGAGGAATACAACACCGCAAGGGAATAACTCCGCCAGACTGAACACTGGTTTTGAGCTGTCGATCACCCTAATTAATTAGGGATTTCTCTCAAAAGGAAATGTTCAATGAAAACTCAACTTCAAACCGTAAACTTCCATAACCAAACTCTTTTAACTATTGAGCAAAACAACATTCATTATGTTGCAATGAAACCAATTTGTGAAAATATTGGCTTAGCTTGGAATGCTCAGCTATTGCGAATTAAAAGAGATGAAGTGCTTTCCCAAGGTATGATCGTGATGATCACACCTACAAATGGCGGAGAACAAGAGATGGTCTGCCTCCCAATCCAATATCTCAACGGCTGGCTATTTGGCATTGATGTAAAACGGGTGAAACCTGAAATTAGAGAAACGCTCATCACCTACAAAAGAGAATGTTATCAGGCGTTGTTTGATTATTGGAATAAAGGCAAAGCGGAAAGATCGCAAACCACAGTTGATGATCGCACAGGCTTACGTGATGCCGTCAATATGCTAGTGAGCAAAAAAGGTTTAATCTATTCTGATGCGTATCAGCTTATTCACCAGCGTTTCAATGTTAATCACATTGACGAATTAAGCAAAGAGCAATTACCGCAAGCAGTGGAATATGTGCATAAGCTCGTCTTAGAGGGAGAGCTAATAGAGCCACCTAAAAAGCAAATAGTAGAAATTCCACACGAAGGGCGATGGTTAGTGATTGTAAATAAACACAATCCGCAAAACTACCGCATAAAAAATATGGACGGTTGTAATTTCGTTGATCATAAAAAAGCACGACAATTATTGCAAGAAACACATCAAACAGCCGATTTGCTGTTAGAACTTTCACGAAGAATGCGATTGATTGACGGCTATTATGAAGAAAATTTTAATACACCTATTGCCGAAACAAGAAATAGAACGTTGATTTAAAACTCAACCAAAACCAACCGCACTTTAGTTTAAGTGCGGTTGTAAATTTCTTGCTTTGCTATTGGTTATAGATTAAAATCTATATCAGATAGCAAAAAAGGTAATCGCTGCATGAAACAAGAATGGGAAGTTATTTTACAAGACCCGCTTTTAAGTTGGTTTGATACGTTGGCAGAAGATGATTTATTAAAAGTCTATGCTGCATTGGAATTATTATCAACAGAAGGTCCGCAATTAGGTAGACCGTATGCTGATACACTACAAGGTTCTAAATATACCAATTTAAAAGAATTGAGAGTGCAGTCTAAATTATCCGTATTTCGTTTGTTTTATCTCTTTGATCCAATTCGACAAGCTATTGTGTTATGTGGTGGAGATAAAAAGGGCAAAAAAGAGAAACTCTTTTACAAAGAGATGATCGCACTTGCCGAGAAAACTTACGAGGATTACCTTTCTGAATTTTCAAAGGAGTAAGAAAATGAGCGTAGCATTTAAAGATTTAATGAGTAAACTTCCTGCTGAAAAGCAAGCGAAAGTGAAAGCAATGGCTGATGATATGCGTATGGAGTTACAACTTTACCGCATTCGTGAAGAATTAGAACTTTCACAAAAACAAATGGCGGAAGCGTTAAATATTTCTCAGCCATCTGTTGTTGCACTTGAAAAACGTGGTAATGATATTAAATTATCATCAGTTAAGCGATATATTGAAGCAATGGGCGGTGTTTTAAATTTATCGGTTGAATTACCTACTGGGAAAACCGTCACCTTTAATTTATAAATACGGGGATTTGGTAGATTGAACCTATAAATATCGGAGGTAAACGATGAGTGAATTTAGTACCGCTTTTATAGTAGCAATGATAGGTTTTAAGCGAATATTGGCATTTATTCTGCTTGCTGTTGTTGGTTTCATTTATGTCCATTATGGTGTGAAATTGATCGACTTAATCCCATTAAGTGCTGAATACTATCGTGGTCTGCTATATGCGCTAATTTTACCGGGTATTCCCTTAATATTATGTATTATTTGGATTATTAAGATTTTAAGTGATCCAACACTAACCAAAGAAGAAAAAATAAATCGATTATTTGGTCGATATTGAATAATCCATTGATTGACACAAGCTCGCAAATGCGAGCTTTTTTATTGGAGAAATAAAATGCCCCAACAAGTCCCAATCCAAATGAAACTTGAGCTAAGTAAACTCGAACAAAACGCAATGATCGAACTGTTTGAAGTGGATTTGCGAAACCTGAAAGACAAAGATGGAATGAATGGCGAATTGTTCCGCTTTTATGCTGGCACAAACGAGATGATGCAACCTATCATCTGGCAAGGGCATACTTATGAAGCCTTTGGCGTCAAAGCCAGTGGATTTTCGATGTCAGGGCAAGGTCCAAGTAACCGCCCAGAATTAACGCTTGCCAACATCAACGGTTTTATCACAGGGCTTGTGCAACGCTTTGACCAGTGTTTAGGTGGCATTGTCCGCCGTCGCCAAGTTTATATGCAGTATTTAGACGCGGTAAATTTTGCGGACGGCAATAAACAAGCCGACCCAAGTCAAGAGGTGCTGAGCTACTTTGTGATTGAGCAGTTATCTACACTTAAGCGAGATGTGGCGGTATTTACGCTGGCATTACCCACTGAAACGGATAACGCCTTAATTTCTGCTCGCACTATCACGGTGCAATGTGGTTGGCTTTATCGCTCCGCCGAATGTGGTTACACAGGGCCACCAGTGGCGGATGAAAAAGACCAACGCACCCGTGATAAAAATAAAGACAAGTGCAGTGGCTTAATTAGCGGTTGTAAGTTGCGTAACAATCTACGCAACTATGGGGGATTTGTGTCAGTTGACAAGCTGGGTTAATGGCTGTTGGTTACCTCATGAGCGTTTGTGGCATATAGCGGTTGAACATCAAATTGTTTATCTTGCTCTAAATGCCATAAATCATATTGGGCTTGCATATTCAGCCATAAGTTCGGTGAAGTATTAGGCAAAAGTTTGCTAAGGCGCATTGCCATTTCAGGCGTAACGCTCGTTTTTGCATTTAAAATGCGAGAAAGTGTAACACGTGTTACGCCAAGTTTATCGGCAACTTCGTTAATTTTAAATTCAGAAATAATATCTCTTAATACTTCCCCGGGGTGTGCGGGATTGAACATTCTCATTTATTACTCCTTAGTGGTAATCTTGATAATTGACAATTTCTGCATCGCCATTTTCAAATTTAAAGGTCAAACGCCAATTGGCATTCACTTTAACAGACCAATGTCCGCTTAAATCCCCTTTTAATGGGTGCAAGTTCCAACCGGGCATATCCATTTCAGAGACATCACTAACGACATTAAGCGTGGTAAGTAATAAATGGAGCTTTTGGGCGTGCTTAGGTTGGATACCCGCCGTTGAGCCAGTTTCAAAAAATGCCTGTAAGCCTTTATGTTTGAATGAAATAATCATTGTCATCTCTACCTTGTGTATAGCGAGATGATACATTAATAAAGAGTGAGTGTAAAGCCTTATGTTACAAAATTTAAAAGAACAAATCATCACCTACGCTAAAGCCCAAGAACCGCACGAATGTTGCGGTTTTGTTGTTTTAAAGGGTGATAAAACGGTTTTTATTCCTTGCGAAAACCAAGCGGAGGATAAGGAAAACCACTTTGAAATTTCGCCCGAAGATTTTTTACAAGCAGATTCTCAAGGAAAAATCACCGCACTTGTGCATTCGCACCCGAACGGTGAACCCATGCTATCGATTTTAGACCGCCAAACCCAACTGGCGGCAGACTTGGATTTTTGGCTGGTGTGCGATGATGAAATCCATATTTTCCCAAAAATCCCACCGTTGCTTGGACGTGAGTTTAATCACGGCGTAATGGATTGCTACACGCTGTTTCGGGATTTTTATTATCTCGCTGGGGCGGATTTTCCGAACTTTGAACGAGATGATTATTGGTGGGAAGACGGTTTCAACTTGTATCTCGACAATATGACAACCCACGGCTTTGAGCGTATTGCTGATGAAAGTGCGGTGCAAATCGGCGATGTCATTTTAATGCAGGTGGGTGCCGATGTACCAAATCACGCTGCGATTTATATCGGTGAGCAAATGGTGCTACATCACAGCCCACGCCGCTTATCAAAACGAGATTTATATGATGGTTACTGGTTTAAACATACACATAGCATTTGGAGATTTAAGCAATGGTCAACGTTAGATTTTACGGTGCCCTTAAACAGTTTGGCACTGCATTTAAGTTAGAGGCGGAAACACCAGCAGAATGTATTAAGGCTCTCACTTCACAAATTCCTAAATTGAGAGAATTTATTCAGCAAGGATTATTTACCGTGCGCATCGGGCGTGAATATCTTGATAATCGCTATTTAGAAAAAGGCTTGTTTTACAAGCTCAAAGCGGGAATGACGGTGCATATTACCCCTGTGTTGAAAGGGTCGAAAAAAGCAGGGCTGTTTCAGACTATTGTTGGGGCAGTTTTAGTTGTTGTTGGAGCGGTACTCTATGCTTACGGTGGACAAGCATTAATTTCAGCAGGTCTTGGGTTAATGATTAGTGGGGTGGCTCAAATGCTCACCAAACAACCCGCTATGTCAAACCAAAATGAGGCGGAAAAGAAACAATCCACAGCATTCTCGAACCGGGCCAATATGATTGCGCAAGGTCGAATGGTGCCGTTAGCGTACGGTCGCATACTCACAGGCTCAATGGTGATTTCGCAAGGCGTGCGCACGATTGATGTGGAGGTGTATAAAGCACCCCGTCGCACAGGGTTTGGAAAAGGTAGCTTTGCATAAGTAACAATGATTTTAATAAGGAGTAAATTATGGGTGGAGGAGGCGGTGGTGGCGGTCGTACGCCCGTTGAAGCGCCAGAAAGTGGACGCTCAAAACAGTTAGTCAATATTGTTGAAATTATTTCCGAGGGTGAAATCCAAGGCTTGGTGGACGGGGTAAAATCTGTATATTTGGATAAAACGCCAATCCAAGCTAGCGATGACAGTTACAATTTTAATAATGTGGACGCGCAAGGGCGCATTGGTGTGCAAGACCAAGACATAATGGAGGGGTTTAACACGTCAGAAAAAGAAGTGGCAGTCAGCGCACAGGTACGCAAAACCGTGCCGATTACTCGTACTATTACGGATAGCAAAGTTTCTCGTCTGCGCTTAACCCTTGGCGTTCAGTCGCTATTTAGTCAGAATGACCAAGGGGACACCAATGGCACAAGGGTAGAGTTGCGCGTAACCATTGGGGAACGTATTTATCCTGTGGTGATTGAAGGCAAATACAGCTCACAATATTTACGCCAGTTTGAGTACGGCGATTTGCCACCCGTGCCATTTCAAGTGCGGGTTGAGCGTTTAACTGACGATAGCAAAAGCCAACGTTTACAAAATAACACGGTTTGGTCGAGTTATACCGAAATCATCGAAACGCAGTTTGCTTATCCCAATACCGCACTTGTCGGCATCCAGTTTGACTCTGAGTATTTTGGTTCAATCCCAAACCGAAACTATGAAATCTACGGGATTAAACTCAAAGTGCCAAGTAATTACGACCCAATTAACCGCACTTATACTGGACTTTGGGACGGTACGTTTAAGATTGCATGGTCAAATAACCCAGCGTGGGTGTTATATGATTTGATGACCAACAAGCGTTATGGCTTAGGTCAACGATTGGGCGAGTTTAGCGTGGATAAATGGACACTCTACCAAGTGGCGCAATATTGTGACCAACTTGTGCCAGACGGCTTTGGTGGTAAAGAACCCCGTTTTACCTGTAATGCTTGGCTTGTTGAGCAACGCAAGGCTTATGATGTCATCAATGATATTTGCTCAATCTTTAGAGCAATGCCTGTGTGGAATGGGCGTGAATTCACTGTCGTGATGGATAGACCCGCCGACCCCGTGTGGACTTATACCAACGCCAATGTGGTCAATGGCGAATTTAGCTATCAATATTCTGCACTTAAAGCGCGACATAACGAAATCCACGTTGAATATATTGACGCTTCGGACAGTTATGAAAAGAAAGTGGAAGTGGTATCAGATGATGCCTTAATTCGTCGCTACGGGTTAAATATCAAAAAGGTAACGGCTTTTGGTTGCACTTCGCGCGGACAGGCGCACCGTGCAGGAAAGTGGATTTTAGAAACCGAACGATTAGAGACTAAAACCGTAACTTTTAGCGTGGGTGCAGAAGGTTTAATGCATATCCCCGGTGATATTATTCGTGTGGCAGACAGCGATTATGCGGCGACGAATATCGGTGGACGCGTCTTAGCGATTGAGGGGCACAAAGCCATTTTAGACCGTGAGATTACAATCTCGGGTAAAAGTTATTTGACCTATATCAACGCTGAAGGTAAGCACAAAGACATTCGCATTCTGGGCGTGGCAGAAGGTAATCAGGCGGTGCTAGAAACTATGCCTGAAGATTTAGTGCCTTATACGGTTCGGACGCTTACTACGCAACAAATCAATGTACAATTGTTTAAATGCCTTTCAATCAGCGAGGAGGAAAAAGGCAAGTACACTATTGTTGCCTTGCAACACGAACCGCAAAAAGAAGCCATTGTGGATAACGGTGCCGTGTTTGAACCAAGAGAAACCACGCTTGCAACGAGCGGTCTGCGCAAAGTGAATAATGTCTCAGTACAGGCCAATAGCGACGGTATTGAGCTAAGTTTTGATGCCATTGTACAAAATAGTGCAAGGGTGAAGTACCAGATTAAACTCTATCGTGACGGCAAGTTTTATAAGCTGTATGACAATCTCACCACACCGAAGATGACTTTTGTTGGCTTGCCTGATGGCGAGTATATTGCCGAAGTTCGTGCTAAAAATGCCCAAGGGCAACTTTCTGAACCAGTCACAAAAACCTTTACTGTGCGTTTGGCGGTCAGCGAATTGGTTACTGTACCAAAAATGTTTGCTATCGAATTGAACTGGCGTAACCCGATTTTTGCCAATCCCAAAACCGCCATTGAAATTTGGGTGAGCCAAGATAATCAATTTGCCAATGCGCGCAAACTGGTGAGCCTTGCTTACCCAACGAGTAGCTATACCTACACAGGCCTGGGTTTAAATGACCGGTTTTGGTTTTGGGCGAGAATGGTTGATGGGGATAATGCGGGGCAATTTACAGACGCAGTAGAGGGGCGACCAAGTCAAGATGCTACTGTCTTGACTGATTATTTACACGGTAAAATCACCAAAAGCGAACTCGATCAAAGCCTGATTGATAGCTTGCAGGCAGACATTGCAAGTGCGGTAGAAAATGAGGCAGGAAATCGTAAAACAGCGGTTGCTAATGCTATCTCGCAAGTGGTTGCTGAATCACAAGCACGAGCAAAAGCCATTCAAGACGAAGCTAAAGCACGAACTGCGGCATTGAATGCTGAAGTAACAAACCGCACAAAAGCAATTCAAACCGAAAGCACGAAATTGACCGCAAAAATTCAAGCGGAAGCCAATGCTCGTGGCACAGCTATTTCACAGCTGCAAAATGTCGATACTCAACAAGCACAAAAAATTACTGCCTTGACAGCGAAAGCGGAACAAGCCTTATCAGGGTTAGATGCAGAAAAAGTAGCAAGGGCGAAAGGGGATGAGGCAGAAGCACGGCAACGTACTGCACTTACATCAAGAGTGGCTAGCGCAGAAAGTGGATTGACTACTCTACAACGCACCGTCAGCACACAGGCACAAAGTCTGTCTGAAATTAGCCAAAACCTGAATGCGAAATTGGATAATTTACAAATCGGCGGACGAAATTATGCTGATGATGGTGATTTTTCGCGCGGGCGTTGGCACTTCTCCACAGGGAGCCGAGATGACAGAAATCATCAAATAAATGATGGTATTGTTACGGTTACAGGCTCATCTACAACGTGGAAACAATGGCAGCTCTACTCTAAACCTTTTGGCTCTACTAAAGGCTCGAAAAGCCTTGGAAAAATTGAGGTTGGTAATAGTTATACATTGAGTTTTGAAGCTCGTTGTATCAGTGGTAGCCCTCAAATGTGGATGAGAGTACGTGAAAACCGCCGAAATGGATTGCCGACGGTTGAGCGAATTACTACAGGGTATATTAACTTGACCGACCAATGGCAACGCTACTCAATGACTGGGTTATTGCAAGATGATGGCGAAAATTTTGATTTTTGGCGAATCATTTTAGGTTATAGCCAAATTGGGCAAGTACAGTATCGCAAAGTCAAGCTCGAAAAAGGCACCGTTGCCACCGACTGGACACCCGCACCTGAAGATTTAGAAAGTGCAGTGGAGGCAGTAAGTGCAGATTTGACAAGCTACAAATCTACGCAAGCCACTAAAGAGCAAGCAACGGCTCAACAAGTGAGCAACTTAACAACAAGAATGGCGACGGCTGAAAGCGGAATAGCTCGCGTAGAAAAAACCGTGTCAGATAATCGCACTTCAACCGCCGCACAACTAAATCAGCTTACAGCGAATTTGAATAAAGCTAATAGCCAAATTACGGAAGAAAAATCAGCTAGAGCCAGTGGTGACAAAGCTAACGCGGATAAAATCACCGCATTAACGAGCCGTGTAAGTAACGCAGAAGCGGGCATTACGAATATCCAATCGACAAAAGCCAATAAAACTGAAGTGGCAAGTCTTGCACGCACAACGCTACAAAGCGAATGGCGGAGAGATGCGAAAGCCGAAGTGGATAACATTAAAGTTGGTGGGCGTAACTTTTTGCAAGATACAGAAACATTTAGTCCTGAGTTCTGGCGGTTCAGTAAGCATCAAGATGAGCCAAGAGTAGGGAGGGTTGAAGATGGCGTATTACTGCTTCCATCATCGACCGCGCTATATTCGTCTTGGAGCCTTATTGCTAAAAAATCTACAGCTTTACAAAAAGTGGAGCTAGGTGAGCAATACACCATTTCTTTTTGGTACAAGGCTACAAAAGATATGTCGGTGAGTGCTTATGTGCGACAGTTTTATGATGATAACTCGTTTAAAGATAATGCAAGGTCTAGCTTTGTTTTGCCAAAATCTGATGAGTGGGTGAGAGTATCTAAGCCGATTGTTATCAATAAATTAGACAAAGAGGGGCGAAATCGCGAAGCATTGCAATTTATTTTTACAAGCTATGCAACCGCTGATGGTGTAATTTACATCAAAAAGCCGAAGTTGGAAAAAGGCACAATCGCCACCGACTGGACACCTGCACCGGAAGACTTAGAAAGTGCAGTGGAAGCAGTAAGTGCAAAAGTTGATAGTACGCGAGAGACGCTAACCCGAGCCGATCAAGCACTTGGTCAACGTATTGATACCGTAACCGCATCTATTAATGATGCTAAAGCACAAATTTCGACCGTAAGCAGAGCTGTTGCGACAACAGACGGCAAGCTATCTGCTACTCACACCATCAAAACGCAAACCATTGCAGGCGGTCGTAAAGCGATTGCCGGCATTGCGTTGGGTGCATCAGGTGATAACCGCACAGCAGAAAGCAGTGTGATTGTTATTGCAGATAAATTTGGCGTGGTGAAAAATGCCAGTGATGGTAATGTTGTACCGATGTTGTCTGTCGTTAATAATCGCGTTGCCGTTAATGGCGATTTAATCGCGGATGGCACAATTATTGGTAAGCATATTCGAGCAAATCAAACCATTTCTGCGCCGAATATTACGGGCGGAAGTATCACGGGGACGACCATTACAGGTAACCGCATTAATGGTGGGACGATTAATGGGTCGACTATCGAAGGTGGCATTATCCGCGGAACGAGGCTAGAAGGGGCAACGGGAAAATTTACTGGTCAGCTTGAAGTCACCGAAATTATTGGTTCAAATATTTATGAGTTTTTCACTTATGTATGCGGGAAATTACGATATAGCACGGACCGAAAACAAGTAAATATTTATATCGATCAGAGACCCGTAGATAGAATGATTCGCTTTATTACGGAGGGATTTAATATCGAGAAAACGTATCAAGAGGCTTATGATGGAGGAGATACGTATACACGTACTCATAACCGTTTAGAGCAGCTTACGATTAATGGGGTTGATGTGAAAAAACGAAATTATTATTTTTTACCCAAAAATACGAGAGGCAATATCATTCTTATATATGCTGATGCCAGTGTATATTATGATGGAATATTGAAAATTGATGCCTTTATCGCAAATTCTGCGAGAACAATACATCTTTAACTAAACCAACCGCCCTCTTGGCGGTTTTCTTTTATCTAAAACAAACAAAGAGGAAATTATTATGAAATACATCGAAAAACAACTTGAAGATAATCGCACCGGTGCGAGCGTAAATTATCACGAAGTAACAGGATTGCAGGTAGATTACCTAAATCACGCGACTTACATCACAATTGCATCTTACGTGTCGAAAGCGAAAAAAGAGGCGGGTAAGGAGTTGTTATCAGTCAATACATTTACCATCCCCAGCGTACCGGCGTGGGACCAAATCCCGTACGAATGGGCGTTATCTGAACTAGTCAAAGCGCAGCCAGAAGAGTATGTGCCAGAGGACTACGAGGGCTACGTTAATCCTTATCTCTTTGCTAGTGGAAAAGTTAAGGAGTAGCGATGCACCAAGAAGACTTAGCTTTATACCGTGGAGATGACACCACCTTTAAAATCGCCTTTACCACTGACGAAGGCGATTTTTTATTGGGGGACGGACTGCTTGAAATGGAGATTAAGCCTCAAATGGGGCAAGGTGTCCGCCTCTCCTCCGCTGAGGGCGGGATTACTTTGTTTAATGCTAATACGGTATTACTCAATTTCACGCACGCCCTCACCAAAAACTGGAGCTGGAAAAAAGCTGATTATGACTTACAGCTGACCAAAGACGGCAAGGTGAAAACCTTGATGCGCGGCAAAATTCTATTAACTCACGATATTACAAAATAAGGAGGGCTATTATGGCCAAAGAAATCAGAGCAAAAGCTGAAAAATCAGACATCAACATCAATGTAACGGTTACCGCCGCAGAATTGCTAAAAGGCGATACGGGAGATGTAGGACCTCAGGGTGAACAAGGTCCACAAGGCGAACCTGGCCCAAGCGGTAAATCCGCATATCAAGTAGCCGTTGACAACGGGTTTGGGGGGACGGAAGCAGAATGGTTAGCCAGCTTAAAAGGGGAGCAAGGTCACGCTGGGCTTGATGACGGGGTAAAACGAATCATCAAAGCGTTAACACAGGCGCAATATGATTTTAGCCAGCTTGGTAAAATATATGGATTTGCCTCAGATAGTGCGCTTATTACTGTTGCAAATATTAGTCGTATGCCAGCGGTGAAAGGGGAAACCTATGCATTTACTCCAGATATAGCCCACTTGGACGACGGTAATCTCATTTTTGACGATACTGAATATGCAGGCAAAGTAACCGTAACAGTACCTGCGTTAGATGATTTGCCGCTTGGGGAATTTGAGGTGGACTTGCAGCGCGTACAACAACAAGAAGTGCAGTTACAAAATTATATCCATCTGTATGACCCAAATGTTGATGGCGATACAGTTTATAAGCGTGTTAGCTTAAGTAGAGGAGCGAGCACGCTCGCATTTAGACAGGGACAAGAGTGGGATGAGATTTATAAATTGGCACTTGCGCCAGAAGTAATTGTCATTAAAGTGGTCGGAGGGGCAATGTCCATCTATGATGAGACAGGAGCGTTATTAACAACAGAGACGTATAGTAACGCAATCAGCAAGCTACCGTTAAAAGATACTTACTTATATCGTGTAGATCCGCCACCTGAACGCCTGGTAGATGTGGTCTCTTTACCTCATAACGGCGGATTCGGCTTTAAAGCACCGTTTACGGGCGATTACCAAATCCGCTTTAGCGATGATACCAGTATCACAATCACGCTCGAGGGGGGGAGCCCATTACCAGATGTTAACTATAGACAACGCGTATTTATTTATAACTCCCAAGAGTATAGACTAGACAACATTGTATCTATTGATGGTATGCTTGATCGGAGTTAATTTTGTTTTGGCCGCACAAAAGTGCGGTCATTTTTTTTTGGAGAGTTTATGAGCAAGAAACAGAAACATTATTGCACAGGGTGGAAATCCGCACCTGCTGATGTGAATGACTGTTGCCATCAACACGATCGGGATTATGGCATCAATGGCACGGTATCGCGAAAAGAAGCCGATGAGCGGTTTTTGCAATGTATGCTAAAAAATAAACGCCCAATTCTAGGACGGATTTTATATGGATCAGTGAGAATGAAGGGAATATATAAAAGAGTTTTATTCGCTCCTATTGCTCGCGGATCACCTGCGGATCATTTGTAGTTATATTTGAGTTGCATTAAAAGTTGAGATAATTTAATAACCTATTGATTTTAATGCTATAGTTGTATCTAGGTTATATCAAATTTGGTGGAGCTGGGGGGAGTTGAACCCCCGTCCGAAATTACTCTACCTTCAGTACTACACGTTTAGTCTGGTCTTTAATTTCACTTAATCACTGCGGACAGACACGCGATAACTAAGCTAGCTTGATTCAATTTAACGCTTCGATCCTCAAGCGGAGGCGTCCACGCGATCTCGTTTGGGTTTGACTCCTCTTGATCCCCGTCTTACGAGCGGAAGCTAGGGAGAGAAGGCTATGAGCAGGTTATTAAGCTGCTAAAGCGTATTGTTCGTCGTTTGCGACTATTTTTTTGCGGTTTATTTACGAGGCCAACCGCACCTCGACGTGCACCTTGGGCTTCGCTAATCCCGTCGAATCCAGAATCAGCCCCAAAATTTTGTTAATTCTATCAAGGAATTGATTGAATTTAAAGAGAAATAAAATAAAAAGGCTAGAAATATACTAGCCTTTTCTAGTTATCACTGATATTACTAAATTATTTAGTTAAACTTTCAATTTTTTCAACTGCGGCGTCTTTCGCTTCAGTTACTTTTTCTACTGCAGCATCTTTTGCTTCTACCGCACTATCTTTAACCGCTGCGGCTTTGTCCATTGCAGCATCTTTTACTTCAGCTGCTTTTTGTGCTGCTGAATCAACTACTGAACTTGCTTTTTCTACTGCGGCATCTTTTGCTTCTACGGCAGCATCTTTTACATCTGCCGCTTTTTCTGCTACTGCATCTTTAGCGCCAGTTACTTTTTCTACTGCTGCGTCTTTCATTTCAGCTGCTTTTTGGGTAGCCGCATCAGCCATAGAAGTTACTTTATCAGCCGCTGTATCTTTCATTTCAGTCACTTTTTGTGTTGCTGCGTCAGCCATTGAGCTTGCTTTTTCAGTAATTGCATCTTTAGCTTCAGTAATTTTTGATACTGCAGTGTCTTTTACATCTTTTGCAGCTTCAACTGCTGCATCTTTAACATCTGATGCTGCTTGAGCTACAGCGTCTTTTGCTTCAGAAACGCTTGATTTTGCATTTTCAACTTGTGCTGAAACTTTGCTTTCTTTATCGAAACAGCCAGTTACAGTTAAAGTTGCACCTAATACTAATGCGGCTAATAATGATTTTTTCATTTTTACTCCTAAATAAATAATTCAATAATGAGATACAAACCCCACGTTTGCGGTGCATAGTCTGTAACAAAAACGTGGAAAAATAAACTACTATTTACATTTTTTTACGTATTAATTTTAACAATGTTTAAGGTGATTCTTTTAACTTATTGAAATTAAATAAAAAGATATTTTTTAAATAATAGATTGTTATTTTATGTAAAGAATGGAACTTTTACGAATGATGAATTTTATAGCTTAATGTGGTTGTTTTCTCATCGTTATGCGTTTTCGACAGAAAATTTTGATGTAAAAAAATCTGCACTTAACGCTTATTTTAAGGTTAAAGTGCAGATTTAAAGTGCGGTCAATTTTTTCTTAGTTTTTGTTATTGCGTAGCTTGAATTGCTGTTAATGCGATAGTGTACACAATATCATCGACTAATGCACCGCGAGAAAGGTCGTTTACTGGTTTACGCATACCTTGTAGCATCGGACCAATAGAAACGAGATCTGCAGAGCGTTGTACCGCTTTATAGGTGGTGTTACCAGTATTTAGATCAGGGAATACGAATACTGTCGCTTTACCTGCAACTGGTGAGTTTGGTGCTTTAGAACGCGCTACATCTTCCATAATTGCCGCGTCATATTGTAATGGACCATCAATAATAAGATCAGGGCGTTTTTCTTGAGCAAGACGTGTTGCTTCTTTCACTTTTTCTACATCAGCACCACTACCAGATGTGCCTGTAGAGTAGGAGATCATTGCCACTTTCGGATCTATACCAAAGGCTTTCGCAGAATCGGCGGACTGAATTGCAATTTCGGCAAGCTGTTCTGCGGTTGGATCTGGGTTTACTGCACAGTCACCATAAACAAGCACTTGATCTGGTAATAGCATAAAGAAGATGGAAGAAACAATAGAATTACCCGGTGCGGTTTTGATAATTTGCATTGGTGGACGAATGGTATTTGCTGTGGTGTGTACTGCACCTGAAACCAGACCATCTACTTCATTTGCTTCTAACATCATGGTACCAAGTACTACGGTGTCTTCTAGCTGTTCACGTGCGAGTGCTTCAGTCATTCCTTTATTTTTACGCAATTCGACTAAACGTGCTACATAGTTTTCACGTACGCTCGCAGGATCAATGATTGTGATACCTTTGCCTAATTGTACACCTTGGGCTTCAGCAACACGCTGAACGTCAGCTGGGTTAGCTAAAAGTACACATTCTGCAATACCACGTTCTGCACAAAGTGCAGCCGCTTTGATTGTGCGTGGCTCGTCCCCTTCAGGCAAGACAATACGTTTTTTCGCTTGACGTGCTAATTCGGTTAGTTGGAAACGGAAAGCCGGTGGCGATAAACGACGTTGGCGAGAAGATTCGGCCACAATTGAATTGACAAATTCAGTATCAAATTGTTGGCTTGTGTATTGTTTAATGCTTTCAATACGCTCTTTATCATCCACAGGTACTTCAAGATTGAAACTTTGTAATGCAAGGGCTGTTTGCCAAGTATTGCCTTCAATACGGAAAATTGGCAATCCTGTGCTTTCAAAAACAGGTTGGCAAAGTTTTTTAATTTGGCTATCTAGTTTGTATCCGCCAGTTAAAAGCAAGCCACCTAATTCAATACCGCTGCTTGCAGCAAGGGCGGCAGCAACTAGCACATCAGGGCGATCAGCTGAAGTGACTAACAAGCTACCATTACGGAAGTGTTCAACCATATTAGGTAAGCTTCTTGCGCAGAAAGTAATGCTACGAATACGGCGAGTCTGGATTTCCCCTTCATTGATAATGGCTGCGCCTAAATGTTTTACCAAATCAATGACACGGGTGGCGATAAGTTCTGCATTCCAAGGAATACAAGCGAGTATTTTGATTGGGCTTTTTTCAAATAAGTTATATACTTCAGCCACATTACTATGGCTATGTTGATAAGCATCAAAAATTTCACTTAAATCAGGGCGAGTACGACCAGATTCATCAATTGGTGCATTAAATTTGTTAATGACGACACCCAATAAGTTTTTGTTATTTTTACCCCCAAATTGTGAAGCAGCGGCTTCTACACGCTCTTTAAGCTGAGCTGGCGTTTCTGTTGAAGGGGCAGCCACAAGAATGATTTCTGCATCTAAGGCTTGGGCAATTTCATAGTTAATGCTGTTTGCATAGCTATGTTTACGTGTTGGAATCAATCCTTCAACAATGATAATTTCATTGTTTTTAGCTAATTGTTGATGATTTTCAACAATTTTTTCTAATAGAACATCAGATTGATTTTGACCAATCAAGCTTTCCGCTACGCTCAGCATAAACGGCTCAGCAGTTTCAATAGAGGTGCTAGTACGAACGATAGAGGTGCTGCGATCGAGTTTATCTTCACCAGTATTTGGTTGTGAAATTGGTTTCATAAAACCAATTTTTGCGCCTTTTTCTTCAAGTGAACGAATTAAACCAAGGCTAACACTGGTTAAACCAACGCCAGCACTCACCGGAATAAGAATAATTGTGCGAGACATAATAAACCTTTAGGTTAAATAATGAAAAAGAAACTGCCGAATGATTCGGCAGTCTGTTTATAACGTTAGATACAAAGTTTTGCAGTATCTTGTGCAATAACAAGTTCTTCGTTTGTTGGAATCACCATTGCAACAGGCGTGTTGTCTGCGGTGATCACACCTTCGTTACCAAAACGAGCAGCAAGATTTTTAGCGTTATCTAGTTTATAACCGAAGAGTGTTAAATGCGCTAAGGTTTTTTCACGAACAAGTCCTGAGTTTTCACCAATACCACCAGTAAACACAATAGCATCTAAACGCTCACCAATCACAGCCATATATGAACCGATATATTTTGCTAAACGGTAACAGAATACATCTAATGCACGTTTTGCTGCGGCTTCTGCATCATAGTTGTCTTCGGCATAACGACAGTCGCTGGTTACTTCTGTTAAACCTAATAAGCCCGATTTTTTGGTTAATAGAGTGTTGATTTCTTCAACGCTCATACCTAGATTGTCGTGTAGGTAGAAAATGATTGCGGGATCTAAATCACCAGAACGCGTCCCCATCACTAAGCCTTCTAATGGGGTTAAGCCCATTGACGTATCAATACATTTACCGTGACGAACGGCAGCCACAGAGGCACCGTTACCTAAGTGACAAGTGATCACATTAACTTGATCCGCAGGCACATTTAAACGCTCAGCGGCTTGCTGGCTTACATAGTAATGGCTTGTACCGTGCGCCCCATAACGGCGAACACCGTGCTCTTTATATAAAGAATAAGGAATTGCATAAAGATAAGCTTCTTCAGGCATTGTTGTATGGAATGCTGTATCAAAAACCGCCACGTTTTTATCTTTTAAATGTGGGAACATTTTGAACGCTTCTTCAATACCAATTAAGTGAGCCGGGTTGTGTAATGGTGCAAATTGGATCGCGTCTTTAATACCTTGAATCACTTCATCATTGATAACAACAGAAGAAGTGAATTTCTCACCACCGTGAACAATACGATGGCCAATTGCCACAATCTCATCTTTTAACGATGGATCGAGTGGGAAAATATTGTTCACAATAAATGCAAGCGCTTCACTGTGTGCCGCACCAGCACCTAATTCGGCATTGCCTTTTTCACCGTGTAATTTCCACTTAATACGTGCATCAGGTAAATGGAATGCTTCTGCTAAACCAGATAATTTTTCTTCACCCGTTACCGGATCTAAAATTGAAAATTTAAGTGATGAACTACCGCAGTTAAGTACGAGAACTAATTTTTGAGACATAAGTAACCTATCTTTAATTAAGTTAAAAGGAATCCGTCTAAAATAGCCTAAACGGAGCGACATATAAAAGTCGTTAGATCTTGCATAGGATACACTGTTCACTCAATAAAATAAATTCTCAAGGCAGAAAAAATACGATATTTATCAAAAAAATGATTAAAAATTAAAATTTTTTTATAAAAAATAAACCCAAGAAAAAGGAAAAGAATGGGCTATAATGCCCAAATTGATTACCGTTCAGCATAACAAGGAAAACGATGAAATTTTTCACCGCACTTCAACAAGGGCAACAATATCTCGACACTTGGCCGTTAATGCCTAAATTGGGAATGATTTTCCCCGAAAATCGCGTAATTAAAGCCACTCAGTTTTCACAAAAGTTGATGCCATTTTTGGCAGTGTTTGCATTGGTATGGCAACAAATGTATGCCAAAGGGGATATGGTGGCACTGGCGGCAACAATATTAACGGCACTTTTTTCTTTGTGTTTACCTTTGCAAGGGCTTTATTGGCTCGGCAAGCGTGCGAAAACACCATTGCCTCAACAAAGTGCGGTGCAATTTTTGCAAATTTGTCAGCAGTTAGAAAAAGTCGGAAGTGGTGTCAAGATGCCAGAGAAACCGACTTATCAAGATCTCGCATTCGTACTAAAAAAGGCAGCACAAAAATTGCCCGCAGACGTTTGGCAATCCTTATAATGCTCTTAATATGTGCTTTGTTGATCCCGCTAAAAGCGAGTGATATAGTACGGCACTTTTTAACCTTTAGGATAAAAAACTGCAAATAATGCTACGCAAACGTTTTCGTTTTTTGCTAGAATAGCGCGGTCATAAATATCCTATCTATTGTAGAGATTATTTTCGTGAACAATTATTTAGATTTTATTATTATCGGAATTATTGCTTTTTCTATTATTGTCAGCCTTTTGCGTGGTTTCGTACGTGAGGTGATGTCCCTTGCAAGCTGGGTCGTCGCTTTTTTGGTCGCAAATCATTTTTATCCTTATGTTGCCAACTTTTTAACTCAAATTGAATCAGGCTATATTCGTAATGGCGTAGCCATTGCCATTTTATTTATTGCCACTTTAATCATTGGGGCAATTGTGAATTATTTAATTAGCCAACTGGTAGATAAAACCGGGTTATCTGGCACAGATCGTGTATTAGGTGGCTGTTTTGGTTTATTACGTGGGGTATTGATTGTTGCGGCACTCTTATTCTTTGTCGATACCTTTACTAACTTTAGTCAAAGTGATGTGTGGAAAGAATCAAAATTAATCCCGCACTTTGGCTTTATTGTGGAATGGTTCTTTCAAAAAATTCAGGAAAATTCCAGTTTATTAAACTCAACATTAACTCAATAGGGGATAACACGAATGTGTGGTATTGTCGGTATAGTGGGGACAAGCCCTGTCAATGAAGCAATTTATAATGCCTTAACGGTTCTTCAACACCGAGGGCAAGATGCGGCAGGAATTGTCACTATTGATGATGAAAATCGCTTCCGTTTACGTAAGGCAAATGGGCTGGTAAGTGATGTTTTCCAGCAAGTACATATGCTACGTTTGCAAGGCAATGCTGGCATAGGGCACGTTCGTTATCCGACTGCGGGCAGTTCCAGTGTTTCTGAGGCGCAGCCTTTTTATGTAAACTCACCTTATGGCTTAAGCCTTGTTCATAACGGTAATTTAACGAACTCTGAACAACTGAAAAAGACCTTATACGAACGCGCTCGCCGCCACGTGAATACCAATTCAGATTCAGAAATTTTGCTTAATATCCTAGCCTATCATCTTGATCATATTTATACCCAACACCTTTCGCCCGAAGATATTTTTCACGCGATTAAAGCAACACATAATGATATTCGTGGTGCTTATGCTTGTGTGGCAATGATTATCGGACACGGAATGGTTGCGTTTCGTGATCCGAATGGGATTCGTCCTTTAGTGCTAGGAAAACGTGAAGAAAATGGCAAAACAGAATACATTTTTGCCTCAGAAAGTACCGCACTTGATGTGGTTGGTTTTGAATTTGTACGTGATATTCAGCCGGGAGAAGCGGTTTATATCACCTTTGACGGCAAATTTTATGCACAGCAATGTGCGGATAATCCAAAATTGACGCCGTGTATTTTTGAATACGTCTATTTTGCCCGTCCAGATTCCAATATTGATGGGGTTTCAGTCTATGCTGCGCGTGTGCATATGGGGAAATATCTGGGCGAAAAAATTGCTCGTGAATGGAAAACGTTAGACATTGACGTGGTGATCCCCGTACCAGAAACGTCAAATGATATTGCCTTACAAATAGCCCATATTTTGAATAAGCCTTATCGTCAGGGCTTTGTAAAAAATCGCTATGTGGGACGCACTTTTATTATGCCCGGGCAAACTCAGCGAGTGAGTGCAGTACGGCGTAAACTCAATACCATTTCTTCTGAATTCAAAGGCAAGAACGTGCTATTAGTAGATGATTCGATTGTACGTGGTACAACATCAGAGCAAATTGTTGATATGGCGCGTGCTGCAGGAGCGAAAAAAATCTACTTCGCCTCAGCCGCACCAGAAATTCGTTATCCTAATGTGTACGGCATTGATATGCCAACAAAACACGAACTCATTGCTTATCAACGAGAAGTGGACGAAATTGCGGCACTGATTGGCGTGGATAAATTGATTTTCCAAGATCTTGATGCACTAACCCAATCTGTCCAACAAGAAAATCCAGCAATTAAAGATTTTGATTGTTCTGTGTTCACAGGGCATTATGTAACAGGCGACATTACACCAGAATATCTTGATCATATTGCCGATTTACGTAATGATAGTGCCAAGAAAAAGCGTGAGAAAGACGCCACTAATCTTGAAATGCACAACGAGAGCTAATGACCAAACAACGTTTAATTATTGCCATAACGGGCGCTTCAGGAGCGATTTATGCCATACGTCTATTGAGCGTGTTGCAAAACGTTCCTGAACTTGAAACTCATCTAATTATCAGCAACGCCGCCAAGCAAACTTTGAGTGCCGAAACGGATTATAGCATTCAACAAGTACGTGCTTTGGCGGATAAAACTTATGATATTCGCGATATTGGCGCCGCCATTTCTTCGGGATCTTACCGCACATTGGGAATGGTTATTCTGCCTTGTTCAATTAAAACCTTGTCAGGTATTGCGCACAGCTACACCGATGATCTCATCACCCGTGCGGCAGATGTTTGCTTAAAAGAACGCAAACCATTGTTTCTTTGCGTGCGAGAAACGCCGTTACATTTAGGCCATTTACGCTTAATGACCCAAGCAGCAGAAATTGGGGCAACCATAATGCCTTTAATGCCAGCCTTTTATCATCGCCCTGAACGTATTGATGATATTATCAATCAGAGTATCAATCGTCTTTGCGATCAATTTGGTATTACGCTTGAGCAAGATTTATTTCAGCGTTGGGGAGAATAAGCGTAATAGGGCGATTTTCTCTCTTGAGCATCCCATTGAAAATCCTTTAGCCCTATTGAATAATATAGGGCTTTTTACTATGGTTATTGCTGCTTAAAGCAAAGGCTTGCGTTAAAAAACCGAGAACAAGGTTTTAATGAATATGTGGCAATAAAAGTGTTTGTGATATTTTAACGCAATATCAGGGTTGCATATATCGTATAGCAAATATGATTTTGTATAATGTGAAATTCGGCTGCCGATAACATAGGGTAATACTAAGAAGTTTATAGCAATGAATATGATAAATGATGAAGAAAAAGCATTATTTCGTGATGCAATACGCGGGGTAAAACCATTAACACAAAATGAAATCGTGCCAATGTATAGACAAACGAAACAGAAACAGGCACAGCGGGAACAACGCGAAACAGAAGATACATTATTCTTTTTCTCTGATGATTATGAGCCTTTATTAAATGAAGAGGGCGCAGTGAAGTATTTGCGAGAAGGGGAAGACACTTATCTGCTGAAACAATTACGTCGTGGTGATTTTTCACCTGAATTATTTTTAGATTTGCACGGTTTAACGCGAGAAAAAGCAAAATTGGAACTCGCGGCGCTAATTCAAGCCTGTGAAAAAGAGCATATCTATTGTGCAAGCATTATGACAGGCTATGGCACTTATACATTGAAACGCCAAATCCCTCGTTGGCTTGTGCAGCACCCGCGAGTTCGCGCGTTACACCAAGCGCCGAAAGAATGGGGTGGGGAAGCCGCAATTTTAATTTTGCTTGATGTATAGTGTTCTTCTCGCAAGCACACTATGCGTTAAGATAGCCTCTAAGATTATCCATTTGTTTTTCAGCTTCATTCAGCCCTAATTCATACATCGCTTGAATTTTTTGTGGATCTTTTTCGATACGCTTAATTTTCAGATCTTGTGATGGGCGAATGACGAAAATTTTTCCCGCCTTCTCTAACTTAATAATATTTTCAATTTGTTGATTATACGCTTCAGCACGTTGGATAAGTTTTTCAGCCAAGCGGGGATAGTGACGGTAGAACCCATTAATCAGCCATTTTGTTGAAGGTTTTTTGCGATAATCTAAAGTGCGGGTCAAAATGACGATGATTTTGTCGTAGCCCAACGTTTGGCAAAAATCTAAAGGAATGCTATCAGCAATGCCCCCATCTAAATATTTTTTACCATTTATTTCAACATATTGTGAAACAAAGGGCATTGCAGAAGTGGCGCGTAAGGTTTCCATTTGAGCAAAAGGATCGGTGATTTTTACATATTCTGCTTGCCCTGTTTCAATATTGGTTAGCGTGGCGTAGAAATCAGTATTCGCTTGCTTGAAGGCGTCATTATCAAAGGGATCAAGCGTAAACGGCAGTTGATAAAAGGCAAAATCCTTGTTCACAATATTGCCTGTGGTCACTAAGCTAGTTAAGCCGAGATAGCGTTTGTCATTTAAATATTTTAGGTTATAGCGAATGACACGCCCTGCTTGCTTAGAAGGATAATTCACGCCAAATAATGCACCTGCTGATACGCTCACTATGCCGTCAATATGTACATTTTCGTTAAGAAACACATCAAGCACGCCAGCAGTGAACATTCCACGCATTGCGCCACCTTCTAACACTAATCCCACTTTCATTCTTACTCCAATTGTTCAAAATTTTTTGATCATAGCATTTTATGATTATTGGATAAAAATATTTTTTTATTTACTTTATAATGGACGAAATTGCATTTTTTAGGAGATTTAATGAATTTTCCATTAATTACAGTAATTACACCAACTACGGGCAATATTCATCTGAACCAGGCAATTCAATCCGTGGCACAGCAGAGTTATCCTTATATTCAACATTTAATTATGGTTGATGGACAGGCACCTAAAGCAATGGAGATTTTATCTCGTTATCGCCATTATGCTCATCTTGATATAGTGCAGTTGCCCTATAATATTGGTACTAGAACCTTAGATATCGGGGGGCATACACTTTTAGGGCATCCTTCTTACGGTATGGGCTTGTTCTTAGCGAAGGGAGATTGGATATGCTTTCTTGATGAGGATAATTGGTTCTCTCCCGAACATATAGCATATTTTGCTTCCATCCTGCAACAGGAAAAGAATGCTAATTTTTGGGCTTATGCATTACGTAATATCGTTGCCCAAACTGGGGATTTTATTTGTCAGGATAATTGTGAATCTTTAGGGGCTTGGCTTAGTGTGGGAGGGTATCATTTAATTGATACAAATTGTTACTTCTTACCGCGTCATTTGGCTTTGCAATTTGGAGAGATATTTTATCACCCTTTTATGGACAGGCTATTATCGCAAAGTTTACTTCAACAATCATATAAAATATGTTGTACTGGAGAATATACTGTAAATTATCGATTAGGAAATCGAATAGATTCGGTAAAAGCAAAATTCTTTCAACAGGGGAATGATATAATGGCAAACAATTATCCTTCCCCTTTCCCTTGGCAAAGTGCAAAACATAAATTAAAAGGATTAATATAGAATGAAAATTGCCCTAGGTATTGAATATAACGGCAAGAATTATTTTGGCTGGCAACGGCAAGAGCGTGTAACAAGCGTGCAAGAGCAGTTGGAAAAAGCCATTTCTTTTGTGGCGAATGAAGAATGTCAAATTTTCTGTGCGGGAAGGACGGATTCAGGTGTTCACGCAACGGGGCAAGTGGTGCATTTTGAAACCAATGCCATTCGTGCAGAAAGTGCGTGGAGCTTTGGGGTGAATGCCAATTTGCCTGATGATATTGCGGTCTCTTGGGCAAAACAGGTCGATGATGATTTCCACGCACGTTTTAGTGCCACTGCACGTCGTTATCGCTATGTGATTTATAACAATAAACTGCGTTCCGCAATTTTACCAGAAGGCGTAACGCATTATCATCAACCTTTGGATCACCGATTAATGCACCAAGCTGGGCAAGCATTATTAGGTGAAAATGATTTTTCTTCTTTCCGTGCCGCACAATGCCAATCGCATACGCCGTGGCGAAATGTGCATCATTTAAATGTGGTCAGACAAGGAAAATACATTATTGTGGATATTCAGGCGAATGCCTTTGTGCATCATATGGTGCGAAATATCGTGGGAAGTCTGATGGAAGTCGGGGCAGGGCGTCAGCCTGTGGAATGGATAGGTTGGTTGCTGGCGCAGAAAGATCGCAAACTGGCAGCGCCCACTGCAAAACCTGAAGGGCTTTATTTAGTGCAAGTTCATTATCCCGAATCATTTGCTATTCCTCAAAATGCGCTTGGACCACTTTATTTGTCGGATCAGTTATAATGTTTAAAAGCTAGAATATTATAATAAATTATGGTCTAATAAGCGGAATTTTTTGTTAATAGAAAGGGTTAAAATGAGCTGGATTGATCGAATTTTTAGTAAGAATACGGCGTCAAATACGCGTAAGGCGAATGTGCCAGAAGGCGTTTGGACAAAATGTACTTCTTGCGAACAAGTATTATATCGCGATGAATTAACGCGTAATTTAGAAGTTTGTCCAAAATGTGGACACCATATGCGTATTGATGCGCGTACCCGTTTATTGGCATTGTTAGATAAAGAAAGTGCGGTGGAAATTGCAGCCGATCTTGAACCAAAAGATATTTTAAAATTCAAAGACTTAAAAAAATATAAAGATCGCTTAACCGCAGCACAAAAAGAAACAGGTGAAAAAGATGCGCTCATTGCTATGGCGGGGACATTATATGGGATGCCTGTGGTTGCTGCCGCGTCTAACTTTAGCTTTATGGGCGGCTCAATGGGGGCTGTGGTTGGGGCAAAATTTGTACAAGCAGCGGAAAAAGCCATTGAGGATAATTGTCCTTTTGTGTGTTTTTCTGCCAGTGGTGGTGCGCGTATGCAAGAAGCCTTAATTTCCCTTATGCAAATGGCTAAAACCAGTGCCGTATTAGCAAGAATGCGTGAAAAGGGCGTGCCGTTTATTTCTGTATTAACAGATCCAACGCTAGGCGGTGTTTCAGCAAGTTTTGCAATGCTTGGCGATATTAATATTGCTGAACCAAAAGCCTTAATTGGCTTTGCTGGCCCGCGTGTGATTGAGCAGACTGTGCGTGAAAAACTGCCAGAAGGTTTTCAACGCAGTGAGTTTTTATTAGAAAAAGGGGCGATTGATATGATCGTAAAACGCGGCGATATGCGTGAAACCCTTGCGAGTTTGTTGGGGAAACTTTCTAATAAGCCTTCTCCTTTTGTGCAAGCTGAATTAGTAGAAAACCTTCCTGAGAATGAATAATTTTAAGTTATCTTTAACAGCCACTTCGCCTTTGTCGCAGTGGCTTTCTTATTTAGAACAAAGCCATTTTAAAGCCATTGATTTAGGTCTTGAGCGCATTAAATCCGTTGCACAACAACTTGATTTGCTTAATCCTGCCCCCTTTGTGATCACCGTTGGTGGGACAAATGGCAAAGGCACAACTTGTCGCCTGTTAGAGCAGATTTTGCTGAACGCAGGTTATCGCGTCGGGGTGTATTCTTCACCGCATTTAATTCGCTACAACGAGCGTGTTCGCATTCAAAATCAGGAATTACCTGATGAGCAACATAGTGCCTCTTTTGCTTTTATTGAGCAGAATAAAACGCAATCTTTAACTTATTTTGAATACAGCACCTTATCGGCGTTATATTTATTTAAACAAGCTAAGCTAGATGTCGTTATTTTAGAGGTTGGGCTAGGCGGTCGATTAGATGCGACCAATATTGTAGATAGCGATATTGCGGTGATTACCAGTATTGATATTGATCACACTGATTTTCTTGGCAACACCCGTGAGCAAATTGCGTTTGAAAAAGCAGGGATTTTTCGTGCCAATAAACCTGCCATTATTGGTGAGCCTAATGTGCCAAACACAATGTTGGAACAAGCACAAAAGCGACATTGCCAGTTAAGCCGTCGTGGGGTAGATTGGACGTTTAGCCAAACCGCGCAAAGCTGGCAATGGCAACGTGAACACTGTCATAATCAAGAAAGTGAAAACAAAAAAGTGCGGTTGGAAAATCTGCCTTTTCCGCATATTCCTCTTGCTAATGCCGCCACGGCTTTAGCGGTGTTACCTTATTTGCCTTTTCACATTGCAGAACAGCATATTCGTGAAGCGTTACAAAATGTGCAACTTACGGGACGTTTTCAGTCTTTAGAGAGTAAGCAACGACAAGGCTTGGCTAAGCTGTTACATTGTGACGAAAAAACATTGCCACAGGTGATCGTTGATGTCGGGCATAATCCGCACGCAGCAAAATATTTAGCGGAAAAACTCACCGCACTTAAAAAACCGACACAACGTATTCTCGCCGTTTGTGGTATTTTGAAAGACAAAGATGCGCAAGGTGTTTTTTCCCCACTGCTTGATATTATAGATGAATGGCATTGCGTGAGTTTATCCGTTGCACGAGGACAGCGCAGCGATGAGTTACTGATACAATTGAACCAGCTTGCTTTATCGCAAGGAAAAAAAATCAATGCGTCTGCAGAAATATCAATGACACAGGCATTACAAAGTGCGGTGCAAAATTCGCAAGAAAATGATGTGTTGCTCGTGTTTGGCTCATTTTATACCGTAGGGCAGTTATTAGCATTACTCGCATAAAAAAATGCCCGATGGAGGGCATTTTTTATGGTAAGCGATAAAGGTTGGTAAGCTGTTATGCTAACGATGCGACCATTACCGCTTTAATGGTGTGCATACGGTTTTCTGCTTGATCAAAGGCGATGTTCATTGGTGATTCAAACACCTCTTCCGTGACTTCAATACCGTTTGCTAAGTGCGGGTATTTTTCGGCGATTTTTTTACCTACTTCGGTTTCGCAATTATGAAAAGCTGGCAGGCAGTGCATAAATTTCACTTTAGGGTTACCACTGCGTTGCATTAGGGATAGGGTAACTTGATAAGGCAAGAGTAACTCAATGCGTTCACCCCAGCTTTCAAGTGGTTCACCCATTGATACCCAGACATCAGTATGAACGAAATCAACGCCTTTAACGGCAAGATCAATCTCTTCTGTAATGGTGATTTTTGCCCCTGTTTGCTGTGCGAATTCTTGACATATTACCACGAATTCTGCTTCTGGTTGCAAGGCTTTTGGGGCGCAAATTCGCACGTCCATTCCTAATTTTGCCCCAATTAATAATAAGGAATTGCCCATATTGTTACGTGCATCACCAATATACACATAGCGAATTTCAGACAATGGCTTATCACAATGTTCCATCATTGTAAGTACGTCCGCCAGCATTTGGGTTGGGTGAAATTCATCGGTTAGCCCATTAAACACAGGCACGCCAGCATATTCTGCCAGTTCATTCACAACGGCTTGTTTAAAACCACGGTATTCAATGGCATCATACATTCGCCCCAATACACGCGCGGTGTCTTTCATACTTTCCTTATGTCCAATTTGCGAAGAATTGGGATCAATATAGGTTACATTTGCACCTTGATCATAAGCCGCCACTTCAAAGGCACAGCGTGTGCGGGTAGAGGTTTTTTCAAAAATTAAGGCAATGTTTTTGCCTTTTAATTTAGGCTGCTCTGTGCCTGTATATTTCGCCTGTTTTAAGTCTTTAGCAAGTTGCAGTAAAAATTGAATTTCTTGTGGGGTGTGGTGTACAAGGCTCAGTAAATGACGGTTTTTTAAGTTAAAGGGCATAATTTTTCCTCTTATGTTGTGTTTGCGAATTTTGTTGGTATATTACTGATTTCTTTTAAGCGAATAAAGGTAAATTATGTTAGATCACGCATTATTAAGTTTAACGCACGAACAACAGCAAGAAGCGGTGGAAAAAATTCAGGCATTAATGGAACAAGGCATAAGTAGTGGTGAGGCAATTACGATTGTCGCCAAAGCACTACGCGAACAGCACCAACAAAACGTAGAAAACCATTCTGTTAAGGAATAATTTCATACCTAAATAAAAATTTTTGGAGTAATTTTTTATTTGCTGAACTGTGTAAGCAACACATATATAAAGAAATTTTGTGATCTCTGTTTGATTTTAGAAGATTGGTTCTTGCGAAAAAGAGAAATTTATTTGAATATTTACTCGAAAAATTAGGGAATAAGGCGAGTGCTTTATTGGTTTTCAAAATTCTATCAGAGATAGAAAATCCATTTAGAGGTGAAATGTTTATTATGGAAGTTGGTGTTGTTAAATGGTTCAATAACGCAAAAGGGTTTGGATTTATTTCAGCAGAAGGGAATGATGCAGATATTTTTGCGCATTATTCTGTGATTGAAATGGAGGGTTATCGTTCTTTAAAAGCGGGGCAAAAAGTCAATTTTGAAGCGGTACACGGTGATAAAGGCTCGCACGCAACCAAAATCGTCCCAGTTGTAGAATAGATAAAGTAAGTTCATATCCTTTAAGAAAAAGGTAAAGTTTAGCACTTTGCCTTTTTTCTTTTCTATTTTAATGTGCTTGTGCGTATTTTCTATTATGAAAAATCACATAAATATGCGGCAAGATTTGGCTTATCATATTAAGCTGTTGAATTGGAATGCCCACTTCAGATTGGCTCAGTTTTTCTCCTTGTTGCTCATTTAGTTGTTGCAAGGATTGATGAATGTTTTTTTGCAGCTTGTCAAACACAGGCTGAGATAAGGATTCAATATGCTCTAATGCGTAGATCAGTTTTTTCGCAATAGGATAATATTCTGCCATAAAATCAATATTTTGCTGAATTTGCTTAATATGTTTGCGGTAAGCACCAAGAGCAGAAATATAGCTTAATAAGGAATAATTGAGTTTTAACATTTCAAAGCCTTCTTGTAAGTGATCTTTGTATTTTTCTGGATCACTATTCATATTAGACATCGTCGCGCTAAGCGCGGTGGCATATTCGTGCGCTTTTCGGCGTGCAATGCGATATTGCAAGTTATCACATTTACCAAATTGAAGTTGGCTGATGATATACAACAAATATTTGCCATCACTTTGAATGGCTTTGTGAATCACTTGGCTAAGTTGTAGATATTTCCAATCAGGCCATAAATAGGAAACCGCAATCCAAGCAATAAAAGCGCCTGCTAAGGTATCAATTAAGCGAGAATAAAGGGCAGAGTGAATATCAAAGCCAATAATATTAAAGCTAATAAGTACCTGTAAGGTAATGAAAAACGTGGAAAAGCTGTAATTATTACTGCGGAAAAAGAAAAATAACGTACTGGTTGCTACCACCAAGCCCATCTGTAAGGCTAAGGTCGGGTGGGCATAAGGTAATAATGACCCAATAATTACCCCGAGAATAGTCCCAATAATGCGTTGTTTTAAGCGTAATTTCGTGGCGGCATAATTCGGTTGGCAAACAAAGACAGCCGTGAGCAAAATCCAGTAACCACGTGAAAGCTGTAAAAATTCTACGATGGTACAGCATACAAAAACCACAATCGACAATCTGACTGCGTGGCGGAAAAGCTGTGAATCAAAACTTAAATGGCTACGAATGGTGAGCCAAATATTTTTTAGCCCTGTTACATCGCTATCATCGTGAATTTTCACCCAGCGGTGATGTGTTTCAGAAGATTCAGGGGCTTGCCCTAAATGGCGTAGCTGCCAGTCCACCCCTTGTAAATTATTAATTAGGGTTTTGATCGCGGTGTTTTGCGTATCATCTTGATGCTGCTGCGCATAATGCTCAAAAGATTGATTTACGCCAGCTATTGCACGTTCTAAACGAGGGTTATAGCGATAATGGCTATTTTGTTGCAGGCTTTGTGCAAAATCACGGCACGCTTGAGCTTGCAATTCTAAAAGGCGTTGAATACGAAAGATTAAATCCGTATTTTTAAGCTGTTGCGCTAAGACTTGATAATTAAAATAGCTAGAATTAGCGCGTTCGTGAATATCTTGTGCCGCAAAATAATAATTGATCATCTGTGTCGTACGCGTGTGGCGATATTGCCCGCGAATACGGTAAAACAGCGCAGTACGGCAAGCATTAAAGGCATTAATCAGTTGGCTATTTTTCATCGCAAGGGTAATTTGCTTGCTTTCGAGTTGATCAATATCATCGGGATCAAAAAACAAGGATTTTGCTTCTAAATATTCAGCTAATGCTAAAAAAGATTTTGCCACCGCATCTTGCACTGGGCGGTTAGGAAAAAAAAGATAAACGATAATCGCGGTAATGCTATATAGCAATGTACCTAATAAAATTAATAAGGAATTGAGATACCACAGGGTTTCAGGTTGATAGGTGAGGGTGGTGTAAAGGGCAACCACCAGCGTACCAAAAGAAATTGTATTGTAACGTTGTCCCACCGCACCGATCATCGTAAAAATAAAGGTGATGACCGTCATCAACAGAGTAAATGCCACCCCATTACCCAGTGTGAGCTGAACGCTCAATGTGGATACCGAAAAGGCAAGTAGGGTATAGAAAATATTTTTCAGCCGCCCAGTTAAACGATTGTCTAAATCTGCTAAACCGCCAGCAATAATGCCTAGCACCAAAGGCATACTTTGCTGTGAAATATCAAATAACCAAACGGAAAAAGCAGCAATGTTTACTGCAATAAAAACAGGAATGGTTGCGATAACTTTGGCATTTAGCCAGTTATTAATTGTCATTTTTATACCCTAAATTGCATTAACGCGAGATTTATTTTAACCGCGCTTTGAGATAATTGGCATAATCTGGCACTTGAATATCAACAGTTTGGTTAAATAATTGACTTTGCACCAAAAAGTCAGCACTGGCGATATTCATTGCAACAGGAATATTCCACACCGTAGCAATACGCATTAAGGCTTTGACATCAGGATCGTGCGGCACGGCATTCATTGGATCCCAAAAGAAAATCAGCACATCAATTTTCTGTTCTGCAATTAATGCACCAAGTTGTTGATCCCCGCCCATAGGACCGCTTAACAATGGTGTAATGGGAAGTGCAGTTTCTGCTTGGATTAAATTGCCCGTTGTCCCTGTGCCATAAAGAATATGGGCAGAAAGTAAAGTGCGGTGCTTTTTACACCAATTTATTAAATCTTGTTTACAGTGATCGTGGGCAACCAAAGCAATATGTTTATTTTCTGTAAGCTGTCGCGTGGTATTTTGCATTTTTCCTCCAGATAGCAAAAAGTGAGCGTAAAGCCCACTTTTTCTCAATAATAATTTACGATTATTTTTGTTTTTTTGCCCAATTTAAGAAGCGTGTTTGCGTTTCTTTATCTGCTTGTTGGAACCAGTATTGTAATTGCTGTTCCACCACATTTTCACCTTGTACGGTAATTTTACCTTTTTGTGCTTTTGCTGCAGAAGGCAGTGCTGCTGGCATTGCTGTTGTGGCAAAAGAAGATACCGAAGCAACCGCACCTGAAGCGTTGTACTCAGAAAGATTGTCAATCAGATTTAAACCGGGTAAGAAACCTTCCTGTTTTAATAGATCCTGTTTAAATGGCACATTTTTTCCAGAAACAGTTTTTACGCTAACAACAGGGTTTTTATTATAAGCTTCAGTTTCACGCTCATCTTCAAGGTGTGGGGCAGAAATCACAACATCTTCTGCTGTCCCTTGGAAGGTGACGATGATTGGATTGGATTCAAATAATGCCCGATCAGAACCACCCGATCTCACCACTTCACTTACACGCACCACAACTTGGTGGGGTTGTGTATCATTAGCTTTAAAAGAATTTGTTGATTTTAAAAGAGATTTACTTGCCTTTTGTCCGTCAATGGCTAAAAAATCAACATTAGATGAACTGGTTACCATTCCAGCAAAACTTGCTGTACTAGTGAATAACGCTGCGGTAGCTAATGCAGCAAAACGAAATTTCATATTCGCTCCTTTCATATAAGGGATAATGTTTTATTTTGATTCACTTTAATCATTTAAAGTGGACTTGGCTATGCTATGCTAATTTGGCAAAAATGAAAATAAAAAATTTTATTTTTGCTTGAAATTTGCGCAGTTAAATGACATTGGAATGATTTGGATCATTAGGAAGGAAAATGAACGTAAAAAAATTTGCCGTTTATGGGCGTGTGCAAGGGGTAGGGTTTCGCTATTTTACTTGGAAAGAAGCCACAAAAATCGGGCTAACGGGCTGGGTAAAAAATCGCTCAGATGGAAGTGTATTGGTTATTGCGAAAGGTTCAGAACAACAATTAACCCAACTTTATCAATGGTTACAACGTGGCTCACCCAGTGCGGTGGTGAAACAGGTCATTATGGAAGATTATCTTGGTGATGCAGTTTTCCACGATTTTTCTGTACGTCGTACTTAATACAGATAAAATAAACAGAATATCGCGTTATTGCACAAGCCTATAACGGGTGAAAGAGAGGGAAGCCAAGCCATAAGCAAAATTTACCTTGTTGTATTGGTACAGAACGCTGTTTTCTTAGTTAATTGGACGAAGTTTGCGATAGCCTAACGCGAGTACAAAGCCTAATGCCTGTAACAAAATAATGGTTGGGCCTGTAGCCGCATCAAGATGATAGCTCAGAATTACGCCAAGAAAACTGCTTGTTGTGGCAGTGGCAATGGCAATAAGTAGCATTGTGTTGAAATTTTTACTCAACACATAAGCGGTGATCCCCGGTGAAATCAGCATTGCGGTGACTAAAATAATCCCGACCACTTGCATTGTGCTGATGATCGTTAAGGCGAGCAAAAACAGCAAACCATAATGCAATTTTGTTACCGCAAGCCCAATTACGCGCGCGTGGTTTGGATCAAAACAGAAAAGCAAAAAATCTTTTCTTTTCAGTAAGATAATCAACAAAACTAGCGTGGCGATAACCAGTGTTTGGACTAATTCCTGTGGGGTAATCCCTAATAAATTGCCGAATAGAATATGGGAAAGGTGTTGTTCCGTCTCGACCTTACTAAATAGCACAAGCCCCAGTGCGAACATTCCTGAAAACATAATGCCCATCACCGTGTCTTCCTTAATACGGCTGTGAGATTTTAAATAGCCAATGCCAAAAGCACAGCATAAGCCAGAAACTAATGCACCTATGGCTAAGGGAATGCTTGCTACATAAGCCAACACGATTCCCGGTAAGATCGAATGAGAAATGGCATCGCCCATTAGCGACCAGCCTTTCAAAATCAAAAAACAAGACAATACAGCACAAATCACGGCAATGATTAATGCCATAAATAACGCATTTTGCATAAAAGGATAACTGAGCGGTTCAACCCACCAGTTCAGTCCGACGTCAATCCAATTCATTATTCCTGCTCCTTATTAGCAGAACGCGTGTGGCGTAAAATGCCGTATTTAGGGGAAAAGAAAAACGCGGCTAAGAAAAGTGCGGTCTGAAAACACACAATTAATCCGCCTGTTGCACCGTCTAAATAATAGCTGATATACACCCCCAATAAACTGCTCCCTATGCCAAGGCTTATTGCAATGATCACTAAGGTTTTAAAGCGATCCGTGAGTAAATACGCCGTTGCCCCCGGTGTGATGACCATTGCGATCACCAAAATTGCGCCAACGGTTTGCAAGGCAGCCACCACACAAGCACTTAATAGGGTAAAAAAGAGTATTTTGTAATAATGCGGTGATAGCCCCACGGCGGAGGCTTGCATTTCATCAAAAAAGACCAGTAACAGATCTTTCCAAAAAATCAGTAATAGGATAAAACAAATGCTAATAATGATTGTCACTTGCCAAATATCTTCTGCTGAAATGCCTAAAAGGTTGCCTAATACAATATCTTGTACGTTAATGGCGGTAGGATTGAGAGAAATAATAAATAATCCCAGTGCAAAAAAGGTGGTAAAAATAAACCCGATCACCGCGTCTTGGCGTAAGTTTGATAAGGATTTTACCCATAAAATAGAAAGTGCGGCTAAAATTCCTGAAAAAAATGCTCCGATTACATAAGGGAAAGAGAACGCATAGGCGATGGCAACCCCGGGAACAACAGAATGCGAAAGGGCATCCCCAATTAATGACCAACCTTTCAACATTAAATAGGCGGATAAAAACGCACAAATTCCTCCCACCATTGCGCTTAATATAAAGGCATTGATCATATACTCATAATGGAAAGGTTCTAATAATAAGGCGATCATTGGGTGTTCTCTTTAGTCGAACGGCACGGGCAATCTTCTACATTACAATCACGAATAATCGGCGCAGGTGGATCATTTTTAGTTTGTCCATAAAACACCGCAGGCAGTTCATCGTCGGTGAGAACGGTAACGGTACGTTCATCTTCATCATCGTGTAGATCGCGTGCGCTGAGTTTGACATTGCGCAACACACCACCAAAGACCTGTTCTAAATTTTGTTGAGTGAAGGTGCTGGCAGTACTGCCTTGCGCAAGCACTGTGCGGTTGATCATAATCACTTGATCGCAATAATCAGGGACTGCCCCTAAATTATGGGTGGAGACGAGAATTAAATAGCCTTCTTTACGCAAATTGGCAAGGAGATCCATAATTGCCGCTTCCGTTTGTACATCAACGCCCGTGAAAGGTTCATCAAGCAGAATAATTTTGCTTTTTTGCGCAAGTGCGCGCGCAAGAAAGACGCGTTTTTTCTGTCCACCAGAAAGCTCGCCAATTTGACGTTGTGCAAGGTGCGCAATATTTAAACGTGTCATTGCAAGCTGAACTTCTTGTTTATCAAGTGCGGTGGGAATTCTTAGCAAATTCATATAGCCATAACGCCCCATCATCACTACATCATAAACGGAAACAGGAAATTGCCAATCCACTTCCTCACTTTGTGGCACATAGGCGATTAAGTTTTGTTTTAGTGCGTTTTTAATTGGCTGATCACAAAGCAAAACTTGCCCTTGTTGTGGTTTGACCAATCCCATTAAACTTTTAAATAAGGTGGATTTACCACTCCCATTCACGCCCACCAATGCACAGGTTGTCCCGCCTTGTAATTGAAAAGACACATTATGAATGGCGGTATGTCCGTTGTTATAACGGACGGTGACATCCTGTACCTTAATGGTGGGCTGACTATTGGGCATTTTCAAATCCTTCAATAATGGTTGTTATCGTGGTGTTAAGCAAATCTAAATAAGTGGGAACTGCCCCTTTGGCATTGGAAAGGGAATCCACATATAGCACACCGCCATAATGAATGTGGCTTTCTTTCGCCACTTGTTGAGCAGGTTTTGGCGAGATGGTACTTTCGCTGAAAATCACTGGAATGTGATGTTGGCGAATTAAATCGATCATCTGGCGTACTTGTTGCGGTGTGCCTTGCTGTTCTGCATTTATCGCCCAAAGATACACTTCTTTAAAGCCATAATCCTGAGCGAGATAGCTAAAAGCGCCTTCAGAGGTGGCAAGCCAGCGCTGCGCTTGGGGAATTTTATCAAATTTAGGACGAAGTGTGCTATCTAAAGTGCGGATCTTTTTTGCATAATTTTCCGCATTTTGACGGTAGGTTTCTGCATTTTGTGGATCATATTTAATCAACGCATTTTTGATATTTTCCACATAAACTAACCCATTACTTGGCGACATCCACGCGTGTGGATTTGGGATTTTTTTCTCGGCACTTTCCGCAATAAAAATTGGCTGAATGCCTTCTGTTACCACCACGGCAGGTTTATCTTGCACATTCTGGAAAAAACGTACGAACCAACGCTCTAAGTTTAGCCCATTCCATAATACCAAATCCGCAGACTGTGCTTTAACAATATCTTTTGGCGTTGGCTCATAGCCGTGAATTTCCGCGCCGGGCTTGGTAATAGATTCTACGGTTGCTGCATCACCTGCAATATTTTGTGCAATGTCTTGAATAATGGTAAAGGTTGTGACAACTTTGAATTTAGCATAGCTGAGATGACTGAATAAGATTGTCGCGATTAAGCTCGCCATAGTGAATAATTTCAACATAAATCCCCTTAAAGTGAATGGTTTTTAATGATTATAAAGGGTAAATCATCGCAAGTAAATGAGAATAGTTCTCAAGTTATAAGCATTTTGCAGGTTTTGGTAATCCAGCCAGTTTCGTTGCTTGCTTTGCAGGGCCTTCTGGGAATAAGCGTTGTAAGTAACGGCTGTTGCCTTTATCTTCCCCTAATTTTTGTGCCATTGCTTTCACCAACATTCTGATCGCTGGGGAAGTGTGGTATTCCTGATAAAAATCGCGTACAAAATGAATGACTTCCCAATGTGCCTCGGTTAGCGTGAGTGCTTCTTGCTGTGCAATAGCTAGCGCGACATCAGGCGTCCACTGGGTTAAATCCAATAAATAGCCTTCATTATCTGTTTCGATGATTTGATTGTTTATATTCAACATTTTTCTTTCCTTTATTGTTTTTTTTAATTATACAAAAACGCCCCTAGAAAGGGGCGTTGAATTTACCGATTAAAGCAATTATTAATCATTGCGTAAAATACCGAGTAAGTTTAATAAACTCACAAAGATATTATAAATAGACACATAAAGGCTCACGGTTGCACGGATATAATTGGTTTCACCACCGTGAATGATGCTACTGGTTTGATATAAAATGCCCATACTAGAGAAGACGATAAATAATGCACTTAACGCAACATAAAATGCAGGCATTTTAAAGAAGAAACTGGCAATCATTCCCACTACAAGCACAATAAATAGCGTAAACATCATACCTGAAAGGAATGACATATCTTTTTTCGTGCTTAATACATAGAAAGAACAGGCGAAGAACACCGCTGCAGTTCCGCCAAGTGCAAGGGCGATTAAATCTCCCAATCCTGCACCGATGTACATATTTAATACCGGCCCTAAAGAATAGCCAATAAAACCAGTTAAGGCGAAGGTTGAAAGAATTCCCCACGCACTATTTTCTAATGCACTATTTAAAAATAATAAGCCATAAAATCCCACTAATAACACACCGAAATGTAATGGGGCAACATTTAAGGTCATTGCCACATAAGCAACAATGGCAGAAAAAGTTAAGGTTAAAGCGAGCAAGAAATAGGTATTGCGTAACACTTTATTGGTGGCTAATACCGATTCTTGGCGGCTGTCTTCAACGATTAAACGAGATTGCATAAACGCTCCTGTGATGAATATAAAAGTCAGACTGATAAAGTATAGGCTAGAGGGGGAAAAGTCAATGAATAGCAATGGATTTTTATTTATTTTCCTATTGCCGTGAATAGGCAAAAAACACGGAGATTGTTATAATTCAAAACATAATGTTAAAGAAGACATCAGCAATCAAACGAATGACAACACAATTAGAAAAAAACTTTTGGCAACATAAATCACTACTGGAAATGAATGAGGCAGAATGGGAAGCCTTGTGTGATGGTTGTGGAAAATGCTGTTATCGTAAATTTATTGAAGGGCGAGGGCGTCGAAAAACCTTATACTTTACTCGCATTGCGTGCAATTTATTAAATTTAGAAACAGGAAAGTGCGGTAATTATTTGCAACGTTTTCAACTTGAGCCAGATTGCACTAAACTGACAAAAAAGAATTTACCCGACTTTCATTGGCTACCCGCGACCTGCGCGTATCGTTTGTTGTATGAAAATAAACCGCTTTTTGATTGGCATCCATTAATTTCTGGCGATCCAAACACCGTTAAACTCGCCCATATTCCCATTGCCAATGGCATTCACGAAAAAGAGGTGATTGATTGGTTTGAGTTTGTGATTGAGGAGCCGTAATTTATATTTAGCCTTAAGGTACATATTTTAAAGACTGATACTTGGTTTTACCTGAAAAGTGAGATTTAAGGCTTTCATCACTTTTAATATCGTTGCAAAAGTTGGGTTGCCTGAACCCGATAAGGCTTTATATAACCCTTCTCGGCTAATTCCTGTTTCTCTTGATAATTGGCTCATATTTCTTGCTTTGGCAATATCGCCAAGTGCAGAAAGAATGAGTTCCATATTATCTTCTTGTAAAACTTCATTAAGATAAAGTTGCATTTCTTCTTCATTGTTGAGGTATTCAGCTACATCAAAATTGGTTAATTTTTCCATTGGTTAAACTCCCAGCGTTTTAGCTAATTGTTTCGCTTTTAAAATATCCTTAGATTGAGTGGATTTATCACCACCACATAATAAAATAACCCATTCACCATTATGATTTTTCAGATAGATGCGGTAACCTTGCCCTTCAGTAATTCTCAGTTCAGATAGTCCTTCACCAATAGGTTTGACATCACCGAAATTTCCAAATGATAAACGTTTTAGTCGTGCAAGAATTTTGATTTTCGCACGTTGATCTTTAAGATTTTTTAGCCATTTATCGAAGGTTTCGGTACGTTTTATAGAAATCATTGAAATAACTAGCGGGTTAGAGAATGGATAAATTATATCTTAAAATGTGTATTTGTAAACCACAGTTATCAGATTAGGATTTGCCTACAACTAAGTGTTATGCCTTAAAAGGTGTTTTCTATTTTCCTTCTCGTATCCTGTAATCTTTATTTGATAGAGATCACGAATTTAAAGGAAACCGTTTGCTTTTAACTCATTGATTTGTAGAATGAAGTCAATTCTCCAGTATTTATGGTTGTTGGAAGAGCAAATGGATATGAAAACACCACGTTATACAAGAGCTGAGGAATTAGGCATTGCCATTTCTCATTATGATATCGACGGCAATTTAATTTATGCTAATCCAGAGAGTTTGGCCTATTTTGTTGAATTGCTTTCTTTGCGGCGAGACAATCCAGATAAGAAAAGTGCGGTGCAATTTGATGATGTTTTTGTGGTGAAAGAAGGGGAACCGATTATTTATGATACTGCACGGTTAGCACCAATATCGCCGATACGCAATGCGATCTTATTTAACGAACAACATCAGCCCATAACGCCACTTTCCTTTACGAATTCACTCTTTTCTTTTCCTACACAACCTTTTGGTTATTATCTTTTACAGCTTTCTACTTGTGAAAAAAACTATCACGTTCGCCTCTTTGTTCACCCTAAAACGACTTACCAACCTACGATTTTTCAGCAGAAAAAAGCGTGGGGCTTAAATGTTCAGCTTTATAGCTTACGTTCAGCACGAAATTGGGGGATTGGTGATTTTGCCGATTTAGCATATTTGGTCGAACAAGCAAGCTGCTATGGTGCAGAATTTATCGGCATTAACCCATTGCACGCAATGTATTCAGCCGTGCCTGAATGGGCAAGTCCTTATAGCTCAGCCTCAAGACGTTATTTGAATTGGCTTTACCTTGCCGTTGATCAATTGCCTGAATATAAATTATGTCAATCCGTGCAGAATTGGGTGAATCAAGCAGAGATTCAACAGCAACTTTTTGTTTTACGCAATGCAGAGCAAGTGAATTATACGGAAATTACGCAGCTAAAATTGACCGCACTTGAAAAATTATATGCCTATTTCCAACGTAGCCGTGCGGCAAAAATCCAGCCTCGGCAAAAGGCCTTTGCTGATTTTGTTAAACAGCAAGGGAATGAGTTGTTATATCAAGGCTTATTTGACGTATTAGATCGCCAAAGTTCGCACTCAACCATTGAGCAAGAAAGCCAAATTGGCTGGCTTGGTTGGCAACAATATCAACAACTTAATACGAAACAACGGGATAAATTAATTCGTCAGCATAAAAATGGAGTGATGTTTTATTGCTGGTTACAATGGCTTGTGCAAGAGCAACTTAATCGTATTCAAGCCTTATGCCAAGAGAAAGGAATGTCTTTAGGTATTTATGGTGATTTAGCCGTAAGTAGCTCAAGGGGCAGTGCAGAGGTGTGGGCAGATCCCACTCTTTACTGCGTAGCGGCGTCTGTGGGCGCACCACCCGATCCCTTAGGGCCTGTGGGACAGAATTGGCATATTCCGCCTTATCATCCGAGTGAACTAAAAGCCCGTGGTTTTCAACCTTTTATCAATTTATTACGAGCCAATATGCAGCATTTTGGCGTGTTGCGGATCGATCATATTATGGGACTTTTCCGCTTATGGCTCATTCCCCCAGAAAAAACCGCCGCCGATGGGCTTTATGTGCATTATCCTTTTGCCGAATTAATGGCCATTTTGGCGATTGAAAGCCAACGTAATCAATGCCTTGTTGTCGGGGAGGATTTAGGCACCGTGCCAGATGAAGTGCGGTGGAAATTAAACGAATTTCAGATTTTTTCCTATTTTGTACTGTATTTTGAGAAGCAGGATTTGCAATATCCCGATAAGAATGCGTTTCCAACGAATGCCTTTGCCACCATTGGCACGCACGATGTGCCGTCTTTAAGTAGCTTTTGGCATTGCCGAGATCTCGAACTTTTTGCTCAACTTGGCGTGTTGCAAGGGGAAATGCTAAAACAGAAATATGATCAACGTGTTATTGACAAACAAGCGTTACTCAATAGTTTACACCGCGATCAATATTTGCCAGATGATTACTGGGGCGATGCACTCAGTATGGCAATGCACCAAAACTTAATGCGAGTGATCCACCTTTATTTGGCAGAAAGTCAAACCAAACTCATTGGCGTACAGTTAGAAAATTTATTGGAACAAGAGATTTCCTTTAATTTGCCCGGAACCTCATTGGAATACCCAAATTGGCGAATGAAATTATCTCGTTCGATTGAAGACATCTTTTCTGACGAAAAAATCACCGCACTTTTAACTGAAATTAATCAAGCGCGTCTGCGATAAGAGGTTTGTATGAATAAATACCTTCCACAAGAAACCATTAATGCCTTTTTTAACGGGACACATTCTGATCCATTTTCTGTATTAGGAATGCACGAAACAGAAAAAGGGATTGAAATCCGCGTGTTATTGCCTGATGCGGATAAGGTCGTGATTATTAATAAAGAAAATCAAGAAAAAGTGTGCGAACTAACTTGCCTTGATGATCGTGGCTTTTTCGCAGCGGTAATGCCAGAGACACGCAGTTTTTTTGCTTATCAGCTGGAAGTTTACTGGGGGAATGAACCTCAGCTTATTGAAGATCCTTATCGTTTCCACCCAATTATTCAAGAGCTGGATAATTGGCTGTTGGCGGAAGGCTCACATTTACGCCCTTATGAAATTTTAGGCGCCCATTTTATGCAATGTGAAGGCGTATCAGGTGTGAATTTTCGCCTATGGGCGCCGAATGCAAAACGCGTTTCCATTGTGGGCGATTTTAACTATTGGGACGGTCGTCGCCACCCAATGCGTTTTCACGCCACCAGTGGCATTTGGGAATTGTTTATACCAAAGGCTACACTCGGACAGTTCTATAAATTTGAAGTACTCGATTGCAATGAACAGTTACGTTTAAAAGCCGATCCTTACGCCTTTAGCTCACAGCTTCGCCCTGATACTGCCTCACAAATTAGCCCATTGCCAAATGGGGTAGAAATGACCGAAAAACGACGTAAAGCAAACCAATTTGATCAGCCAATTTCCATTTATGAGGTGCATTTAGGCTCTTGGCGGCGTAATCTTGAGAATAATTTCTGGTTGGATTATGACCAAATTGCCGAGGAACTCATTCCTTATGTCAAAGAAATGGGCTTTACGCATATTGAATTTTTGCCCTTGTCGGAATTTCCTTTTGATGGTTCTTGGGGCTATCAACCCATTGGGCTTTATTCACCAACCAGCCGTTTTGGCACACCCGAAGGCTTTAAACGTTTGATCGAGAAAGCCCACGAGGCGGGCATTAATGTGATTTTAGATTGGGTGCCGGGGCATTTCCCAAGTGATACTCACGGTTTGGCTGCCTTTGACGGCACGGCGTTGTATGAACACGCTGATCCAAGAGAAGGCTATCATCAAGATTGGAACACCTTAATTTATAACTATGGTCGTAATGAGGTGAAAAACTTCTTATCGGGGAATGCGTTATATTGGCTTGAACGCTTTGGTTTAGATGGTTTGCGTGTAGATGCCGTGGCATCAATGATTTACCGAGATTACAGCCGCGCAGACGGTGAGTGGATTCCAAACCAATACGGGGGCAGAGAAAACTTAGAAGCCATTGAATTTTTAAAACACACCAATTATGTGATCGGCACAGAAAATGCAGGCGCAATTACTATTGCGGAAGAATCCACCTCCTTTGCGGGTGTCACCCACCCACCGCAAGATGGCGGCTTAGGTTTCCACTTTAAATGGAATATGGGCTGGATGAACGATACCTTATCCTATATGCGAAAAGATCCGATATATCGCCAACATCATCACGATCAAATGACCTTTGGAATGATGTATCAATATCGTGAAAACTTTGTGCTCCCGCTTTCTCACGATGAAGTGGTACACGGCAAAGGCTCACTTATCGGCAAAATGCCGGGGGATGCGTGGCAAAAATTTGCGAATTTGCGCGCTTATTATGGCTATATGTGGGGGTATCCCGGCAAAAAATTGCTCTTTATGGGCAACGAATTTGCCCAAGGGCGTGAGTGGAATTACCAAGAAAGCCTAGATTGGTTCTTACTTGATGAAAGTGTTGGTGGGGGCTGGCATAAAGGCGTATTGAATTTAGTGAAAGATTTAAACCGCACTTATCAAACTCACCCAGCATTATACCAATTAGATTACGATCCAAAGGGCTTTAATTGGCTTGTGGTAGATGATTATCAACATTCTGTCTTCGTGTTTGAACGTTGTAGTCGTGATGAGGAACGTATTATCGTGGTCAGTAACTTCACCCCAGTACCGCGTTATGCGTATCGCTTTGGCGTGAATGAAGCAGGGGTATATGAAGAAATTCTCAATACAGATTCTTACTTCTATCAAGGTGCTAACCTTGGTAATCAAGGTGAAGTACAGAGTGAAGCTATTCCAAGCCACAATAAGGCGCATTCTATTTCCGTAACCATTCCGCCATTGGCAACGATTTACCTAAAATGGCGAAACCCCACTAAAAGCGAGAAAAGAACGCCAAGCACCCAAGTGGAAAACGAGCAAAAAATGAAAACAACAACGCGTAAAACAAAGAAAGCCCCTCGGTAAAAGAAAAAATCCGCCTAAAGAGGCATTTAAATCAAGCGATAAATGGATAACACAGAATGATCAGCACGGCAGCAGGAAAGCCTTACCCATTAGGGAGTTCTATTGAAATTTTGCAAGATAATTCAGGCAACAAAAAAGTGGGCTGGAATTTTGCTCTATTTTCTTCTTGCGCAGAAAGCGTCAAATTATGTTTATTTTTTGACGGACAGGAATTACCCCTAGAAATGTACCAAAGTGGCGCGTTTTGGCATTTATGGGTGGGGGAGTTGCCTTATGGCACGCAATATGGCTTTCGTATTACAGGACAAGATAACACCTTATGCAATCCACAAAAATTAATGCTCGATCCTTATGCGAAAGCGGTGATAGGTAAGCCGGATTTAAGTTGTATTGAAAAGCAGCAATGGTTTTTACTCAACGATCCTCGAGATAACGCTCACCTTGCGCCTAAAGGTGTCCTCGTTGATAACCAATTTGATTGGCAAGGTGATAAACCCTTAGCAACACCTTGGGCTAAAACTATCATTTATGAATTGCACGTTAAAGGGTTTACCCAGTTACGACAAGATTTACCAGAGGCTATTCGCGGTACTTATGCGGGCTTAGCACACCCCACAATGATTACCTATTTAAAAGAACTGGGGATAAGTGCGGTGGAAATTTTACCGATAAATTATCATCTTGATGAACCGCATTTACAAGAAAAAGGGTTGGTCAATTATTGGGGATATAGCCCATTGGCGATGTTTGCCGTAGAAACAGCTTATTGGTCAGGACAAACGGGAACAACGCCATTAAGTGAATTTAAAACAATGGTGAGAGCGCTTCATCAAGCGGGTATTGAAGTCATTTTAGATGTGGTTTTCAACCACAGCGTGGAATCAGAAAAACACTTTCCCACTTTTAGCCAGCGTGGAATTGATGATCGGGCTTACTATTGGCAAAACGCACAAGGGGAATACCTGAATGCCACAGGCTGCGGCAATACCTTAAATTTAGCCAATGACATCACCCGCCGCTGGGTGTTGGATTGCTTAATTTATTGGGTGGAAGAATGTCATATTGACGGTTTCCGTTTTGATCTTGCTACTGTATTAGGTAGAGAAACCCCAGTGTTTAACCCACAGGCAAGGCTTTTTGCTGAGATTGCGCAAGAACCGCGTTTACAGCAATGCAAATTTATTGCTGAGCCTTGGGATATTGGCGAAGGCGGTTATCAAGTGGGGAATTTCCCTCACTATTTTGCTGAATGGAACGATCGTTTTCGTGATGATCTCTGCCGTTTTTGGTTATGGAAAAGCGGTGAGTTAGGCGGTTTTGCACAACGTTTTGCCGGATCGAGTGAAATTTATCAAAAAGAAGATCGCAAGCCACATCATTCTGTGAATTTTATTACCGCACACGATGGCTTTACCCTGTGCGATCTCACCAGTTATAACGAAAAACATAATCTCGCCAACGGTGAGCAAAATCGTGATGGACGTAACGAAAATTACAGTTATAACCACGGGATAGAGGGCGTAGAAAATCTTCCAGAGGAAGTGAAATACCAACGTTTTTTAAGTTGTGGCGGTTTGCTAGCGAGTTTATTGTTGGCAAATGGCACACCAATGTTGCTGGCAGGCGATGAATTTGGACATAGCCAAAAAGGTAACAATAACGCCTATTGCCAAGATAATGAAATTACGTGGCTAAATTGGCAAAAATTTCAACCGCACTTTGTTGAGATGACTAAACAGCTTATTGCCCTAAGAAAGCAAATCCCAAGTTTACAACGGGATCAATGGTGGACGGAAGAAAATGTGCAATGGCGTAACGCACAAGGGCAATTAATGAGCGTGGCGGATTGGCATAATCCCCATAGCAAAGCAATGCAAATTCAGTTAGATGAAGATTGGTTACTTTTAATCAATGCAAAAGCAGAATTACAAACGTTCTTGTTGCCAGATGGGAAATGGGAAGTTGTATATAGTGGTGCGTTCGTACAAATGCAAGGAAATCTATGGGCTGTGAATGATCTCGCATTCGTATGTTGCACGAAAAAAGGAAATGATTATTGAGCAATCAATAAATTAATGCGAGGACAATGCAATGAGCAACAGTATATCAAAATCACCAAATAAAAATGATCTTGTGAAAGATACCTTGGTGCTAATTTTAGCGGGCGGACGAGGTTCAAGACTTTATGAGCTAACGGATAAACGGGCGAAACCAGCACTGTATTTTGGCGGCAACAGACGAATTATTGATTTTGCGTTATCCAACTGTATTAACTCAGGGCTAAACCATATTGGCGTGGTTACCCAATATGCGGCGCACTCATTATTACGCCATTTGCAAAAAGGCTGGTCATTCTTGCCACAAGAGCGTGGTGAGTTTATTGATATGTTGCCAGCCCGTCAGCAAATTGATGATTCCACTTGGTATCGTGGCACGGCAGATGCGGTGTATCAAAATATGGCGATTATTCGCGATCATTATTGCCCGAAATACATCTTAATTTTGGCGGGTGATCACATTTATAAACAAGATTATAGCCAAATGTTGTTAGATCACGTTTCCAGTAATGCACAATGTACCGTAGGCTGTATTGAAGTGGAACGTGAAAAGGCTTGTGAGTTTGGGGTAATGGCGGTTGATGAAAATCTTAAAGTGAAAGCCTTTGTTGAAAAACCCAAAGATCCGCCAGCGATGGCAGGCAAACCGAATATTTCTTTAGCATCAATGGGCATTTATGTGTTCAATGCAGATTACCTATACGATATTTTAGAACGAGAAGTGAACACCCCTTACACCTCCCACGATTTTGGTAAAGATATTTTGCCGAAATGTTTAGATGAAGGCACGCTTTATGCCCATCCATTTAGCCGTTCTTGTATGGGACGTAATACCGATGGCGAAATTTACTGGCGTGATGTGGGAACGCTAGATAGTTTCTGGCAATCCAATATTGATTTGGTTTCCGAAAATCCACAACTGGATATTTATGATCAACGCTGGCCAATTCGTGGTAATCCAACGCAAACCTATCCATCAAAATTCTTTTATAGCAAATCAGACATTAAACCCGTGGATAACTGCTTGATTTCGGGTGGTTGTGTGATCACCGATGCGTCGATTAGTTATTCTGTCCTTTTCGATCGCGTTATCGTGCAAGAAGGGTCATTGGTTGATCATAGCGTCGTGTTACCGCAAGTGACCATTGGTAAAAATTGTACGCTCAAACGTTGTATTGTTGATCGCCATTGTGTCATTCCAGACGGAATGGAAATTGGTGTGGATTTAGCACTGGATAGCAAACGCTTTAGAGTTAGTAGTGGCGGTGTGGTGTTGGTTACTGCATCAATGTTAAAGAAGTTAAATGGTGAAACAGTTGCGTTTGAAGCGCATTTAGATTAATACAAGGTAAAGAGAAGTGCGGTGGAATTTTGTGGAATTTTCACCGTATTTCTCTGTTTTAAGGAAGAAAAAGAATGAGAGTTTTACACGTTTGTTCAGAACTTTACCCGTTACTCAAAACGGGCGGTTTAGCGGATGTAATGGGGGCATTACCTTTTGCGCAACAGCAAATTGGTATGGATAGCCGAATTTTACTGCCGGCTTACCCTGCCATTGCTGCTGGCATTCCTAACACCGTTGTGGTGGCGGAATTTGATCATTTTGCAGGGCATATCGTGCTACGTTATGGTGAATATAACGGGCTAGGCATCTATCTGATTGATGCACCGCATTTGTATGCCAGAGAAGGCAATCCGTACCACGATGAATGGTATAACGATTATGCCGATAACTATAAACGTTTTGCCTTACTTGGCTGGGTTGGGGCAGAACTTGCTGTTGGATTAGATGCTTGGTGGCAAGCGGAAGTGGTTCACGCCCACGATTGGCACGCGGGTTTAACAAGTGCTTATTTAGCGTTTAAAGGGCGACCTGCCAAATCCGTATTTACCATTCATAATCTCGCTTATCAGGGAATGTTTTCTTATCACCATTTGTTTGAACTTGGTTTACCGTTGGAAATGTTCCATATCAACGGATTAGAGTTACACGGACAAATTTCTTATTTAAAATCAGGGCTTTATTATTCCGATGTGGTGACTGCCGTTAGCCCAACCTATGCCCAAGAAATCACGACGCCAGAATTTGGTTACGGCTTGCAAGGTTTACTTGAGGCATTGAGTCAAGAAGGGCGATTAGTCGGCATTCTCAATGGCGTTGATGAACAAATTTGGAACCCGAATAGTGATCATTACCTTGAAGATCATTACAAATTAAAAGCAATGGCGGGCAAACGTAAAAATAAAGAAAAATTACAAGCCTATTTCAATCTACCACAACAGCCTGATGCCTTATTATTTGTAATGGTGACACGTTTAACCGAACAAAAAGGCGTAGATTTACTGATTCAAAACGCAGAAACCATCGTACAACAAGGCGGTCAGCTTGCTTTACTGGGGTCAGGCGCACCGCATTTAGAAGAAGGATTACGCCACCTTGCCGAACGTTATCCTGAACATATCGCAGTAAAAATTGGCTATGATGAAGCCTTATCACACTTAATTATTGCAGGGGGGGATGTGATTTTAGTGCCAAGCCGTTTTGAACCTTGTGGCTTAACCCAGCTTTATGGATTGAAATACGGCACTTTACCATTAGTACGAGCCACCGGTGGTTTAGCTGATACGGTGGTAGATAGCCATTCTGAAAACATCAAAGCACGGAAAGCCACTGGGTTTGTGTTTAATGATGCCAATGCGGAAGGGTTAGGCTGGGCGATTAATAACGCCTTTGCATTATGGCAAAAACAGCGCCTATGGCAAAGTGTACGCGTGGTTGCAATGGAGCAAGATTTTAGCTGGCAAATTGCGGCAAGACATTACCAAGCATTATATCAACGCATTTTATAGCTTCATTCGATTTGCCTAAAATCAAAGTGCGGTGAAAAAAACGCCGATTTTAGGCTGGTTTTTGTTGTGTTTTTATACAAAAAGGATAAAAATACGCCGATTTTAAATTGCAATAAATTAGGAGAGCCACTTATGACAACGGATAACATTGATTTTCCCTTCTCTTATAATCAACCGGAACAAACCACAGAATCGCTGAAAAAAGCGATCGTGTATAAATTGATTTTCTTAATTGGGCGTTCACCACAAGAAGCAAGCCAACGTGATTGGCTCAATGCCACCCTTTATGCGGTGCGTGATCTTGTGACAGAAGGCTGGATTTCGACCGCCCGTCAATCCCGTGATGAAAAAACACGTCGCGTCTATTATTTATCAATGGAATATTTAATGGGGCGGACGCTTTCTAATGCGTTGATTGCAGAGGGCGTTTATACCCTTGCTAAAGAAGCCTTAAATGAGCTTGATGTGGATTTAGAAGAAATCATTGAGAAAGAAGTAGATCCCGGTTTAGGTAATGGCGGTTTAGGGCGTTTGGCCGCGTGCTTTATGGATTCTATTGCCACCTTAGCTATTCCCGCAATGGGATATGGTATCCGTTATGAATACGGTATGTTTCGACAAACGATCGAAGAGGGTAAACAGGTAGAAAAACCCGATGCGTGGTTAGAAAAAGGCGCGCCTTGGGAATTTATTCGTCCTTCTAAACGTTTCAATATCCAATTTGGCGGGCATATTTATTTTGAAGGAAAAAAATGTGTTTGGGAGAGTAAAGAGGAAATTGTTGCCTTAGCTTATGATCAAATGATTCCCGGGTATGCCAACGACAGCGCGGCAACTTTACGCTTGTGGAGCGCCCACGCAGGGGATTCTTTCAATCTTGCCGAATTTAACCGTGGTGATTATTTTCGTGCCGTAGAACAGCGTGCTTCCAGTGAAAATGTCTCGCGCGTGTTATATCCTGATGATTCCACTTGGGCAGGACGTGAATTGCGTTTACGCCAAGAGTATTTCTTAGTTTCCGCCTCACTACAAGATATTATCAAACGCCACAAACGCACGCACGGTAGCGTAAAAAACTTGGCAGATAAAGTGGCAATTCACTTAAACGATACCCACCCAGCCTTAGCTATTCCTGAATTGATGTACATTTTAGTGGATAAAGAAGGCTATGATTGGAAAACCGCGTGGGATATGTGTCGCCGTATTTTCTCTTACACTTGCCACACACTGATGTCTGAAGCATTAGAAACTTGGCCTGTGGAAATGATGGCAAAAATCTTACCACGTCATTTACAGATCATTTTTGAAATCAATGATTATTTCTTAGAATATGTTCGCACTTATGTGACCACCGATGATAATTTTATTCGTCGTGTGTCTTTAATTGAAGAGGGTGATGTGCGTAAAGTACGTATGGGCTGGTTGTCTGTTGTGGGATCGCACAAAGTCAATGGGGTTGCTGCCATTCATTCAGATCTTATGGTAACCTCAACCTTTGCCGATTTTGCGCATATTTACCCTGAACGTTTTACCAACGTCACCAATGGCATTACACCACGCCGTTGGATTGCCGTGGCAAACCCGGATTTATCTGCCTTATTTGATCGTTATATTGGCACGCAATGGCGTCGAGATCTGAGTTTATTAAATGAGCTTAAAGCCCATCTTGACGATCCTGATGTGCAAAACGCTATTCCAGCCATTAAACGCGCAAACAAAGTGCGCTTAGTTGATTATGTGAAAAAAGAATTAGGCATTGAACTCAATCCTGATGCCTTATTTGACGTACAGGTAAAACGTATCCACGAATACAAACGCCAAATTCTCAATGTGTTACACATTATTGCCCGCTATAACGAAATGCTAGAACACCCTGAAAAAGACTGGACACCACGCGTGTTTATCCTTGCGGGTAAAGCGGCTTCAGCCTATTACGCAGCGAAACAAACCATTAACTTAATTAATGATGTAGCAAAAATCATCAATAACGATGAACGTTTGCAAGGTCGTTTAAAAGTGGTGTTCATTCCAAATTATAGTGTAAGCCTTGCACAAATGATCATTCCAGCGGCGGATATTTCTGAACAAATTTCCCTTGCGGGAACAGAAGCCTCAGGCACAAGTAATATGAAATTTGCACTCAATGGCGCATTAACCTTGGGAACATTAGACGGGGCGAATGTAGAAATCTTAGAAAATGTCGGCGAAGACAATATTTTCATCTTTGGGCATACCGTAGAACAGGTGGAAGCGTTACGTCGTAACGGCTACCGCCCTTATGATATTTATCAAAGCAATGAACAGCTACGCCGCGTGATTGACCAAATCACCTCAGGATTTTTCTCCCCGAATGATCCGCATCGTTATCAAGATTTGCTTAATGGCTTATGTTATCACGATTATTATCAATCCTTTGCCGATTTCCAAAGCTATGTGGAAGCACAAAAACGGGTTGATGAAAGATACCGTGATCAAAGCGCGTGGACCAACAGTGCATTACAAAATATTGTGAATATGAGTTTCTTCTCATCAGACAGAACCATTGAAGAATATGCGAAAAAAATCTGGAAAATCCAACCGCTCAAGCTAAATTAGGTGGTTTAAGTAAAGGCTTTCACAAAGTGGGCAAATGAAAAATGCCCACTTTTTTATTACTGTTATCCGTGTAAAATAAGCAAAACCAAGTGCATAGGCAACCCCTTAATGCCGCTTAAAATGACACCGCATTTCCACAATCTAAAAAAGGACATTCTTATGCAAAACATCTTATTTATTGTACATTCTTCCCCTTATGGCGATGAACATTTTTTCAGTGCGTTACGCCTTGCTTTACAGTTACAAGAGCAACATAAAAGTGCGGTACAATTACGCTTATTTTTTATGTCTGATGCCGTCGTCGGAGGATTGGCTCAACAATCGCCAGCTGAAGGTTATCATTTACAGCAAATGATCGAAATTCTCACCGCACAGGGGGCGACAGTAAAATTATGTAAAACCTGCGGGACTGCGCGAGGTATCCACAATGCCTCGCTCGCAGAGGGGGTAGAAATTGGAACATTAATTGAACTTGCCGATTGGACAATGGAAGCAGATAAAGTATTGAATTTTTAATTTATGATGACGATAAAAACGCAAACACTCAATCCAGCCACAATGCCTTTGCAAGGTGTGAGCCTGATCGAAGCCTCAGCGGGAACAGGGAAAACGTACACAATGGCGTCCCTGTATATTCGTTTGCTGCTACAAGCAGGGGAAAACTGTTTCAACCAACCACTCTCTGTCGATAAAATTTTAGTGGTAACCTTTACCGAAATGGCAACACAAGAATTACGAGAACGTATTCGTGCAAGAATTTACCACAGCAAGCAGTTACTTTTGCAATATCAAACCACGCAAGATCTAACGGTCTTTGCACAAGGGGGCGATCCCTTGCTGGGGGAATTAGTGCAAGGCTTAAATGACATTCCCCTAGCCATTCAGCGCCTTAGTTGGGCAGAGCAGAGTATGGATACGGCAGCGATTTACACGATCCACAGTTTTTGTCGTCGAATGTTAATGCAATATGCCTTTAATTCGGGCGTGCATTTTAATTTAGCGTTGGTAACCGATGAAAGTGATTTACTCGCACGTTTAACCAACGAATTTTGGCGAGAAGCCTTTTATCATCAACCTGTGCTTGTCGCAAAATGGGTGAATCAAACGCTAAAATCGCCACAAGCATTATTGAAAAAAATTCGCCCACATTTAGGCAAAGAGGGGGTTGAGGTCGCCCTTTCTCATCCGCGCTTGCTTGAGCTATCTCTTGATGAATTTTTCCAACAATATTTATTAACCACCTATCAGGCAATTGATGCGTTTAAGCAAGAATGGTTGGCAAATGCCGAAGCACTTGCCGTATTCTTCACGGAAAATAAAGAAAAAATTAAATACGCGAATCATTATGCAGGACGCCTTGAGAAAATGCGGGCGTGGGCGGAAGATCCGAGCAATTATAGCTTGCCAGATATTTTTATTTATTTTACCGAAAGAGAGATTAACGCAAAAATAAAATCGGGATTTGCCCCGTTACAACATCCTCTTTTTTGCCAAGCGGAACATTTATGGACGCAATCAGAAGAAATGGCACTTGCCTTACCGATTGTGCTATATCACGCCATTCAAGCCATTCGGAAAAAATGGTTTGATTATAAAAATCAGCACATCCAAAAAGGCTTTGATGATCTGTTACGTTTAGTGCGAGAAGGGCTATATGGAGAAAATGGGCAGGAGTTAGCTGCGTTGATTCGCAATCAATATCCCTTTGCGATGATTGACGAATTTCAAGATACCGATGCACAACAGTATCAAATTTTTTCTAAAATTTATATTGAAAAGCCACCACAGCAATCTCAGCCCGCTCCGTCAGGCTTTATAATGATTGGCGATCCGAAACAATCTATTTATAAATTTCGTGGCGCAGATATTTTTACTTATTTTAAGGCTTCGCAACAAGCCAACCAGCGTTTTACACTGAAAGAAAACTGGCGTTCTACCGCTGCATTAATTCAATCTGTTAATGGGGTTTTTGATTTTGAACAGCCACCGCCTTTTTTATTTGACGAAATTCAGTTTGATCCCGTAAAAGCAGGAAAAAATCTCCCGCACTTTAATCTCAATGGGCAAGATGAACCTGCGTTGCGTTGCTATTTAGGTGAGGACTATGATCAAGAACAGTTTGCCAAAAATTGTGCGATTTCCATTCAGCAATGGCTAAACAGTGCGGCGCAAAATCAAGCAAAATTTGCCGATGAACCCTTGCAAGCAAAAAATATTGCGGTGTTGGTGCGTACAGGAAAAGAAGCTCAGCGCATTAAAACCGCCTTGCAAAATTTGGGCATCGCCTCGGTATATTTATCCGATAAAAGCAATGTGTTTGACAGTGAAACCGCACAGGAATTGGCTCTGATTTTGCAGGCCTGTTTAAATCCGCTGAATGAACGCTACATTCTCAATGCCATTGCCACCCAATTATTTGGCTTAACCAGTGCAGAAATTTATCAAATTAAGCAAGATGAAACCCAGTGGGAGCATTGGGTGGATACCTTTTTTGCCTATCAAAAAACGTGGCAACAAAAAGGCATTTTGGTGATGTTGCATCAATTATTGCTTAATGAAGAAACCCCGCTTACGCAACGCTTGCTTGCACACAATCAAGGTGAAAGAATTTTGACAGATTTCTTGCACTTAGCGGAACTTTTACAACAAGCTAGCCGTTTAAACGAAAGTGAAGCTGCCTTATTGCGTTGGTTTGAAAAGCAAATTCAAGGGACAGATCGGCTAGAAGAAAGCATTCGTTTAGAAAGTGAACGAGATTTAGTTAAAATTGTGACTATTCATAAATCAAAAGGCTTAGCTTATGATCTGGTGTGGTTACCCTTTATCGCCAAGCCGAAGAAAGAGGAAAAAAACACAATCACCACCTATTACGCCACAGAACAAGACCACATATTGTGGGATATGGAAAATCAGCAATCAGCACGCGTGCTTAAAGAAGATCTAGCAGAAGAAATGCGTTTGCTTTATGTGGCGCTTACCCGTGCTAAATACCAAGTGGCATTGTGTTTACCGAAGACTTTTGAAAAAAAATGGAATGGGTTGCTCTATGCCTTAACGCAAGGGAAGTGTGGAGAAAGCCTAAACTTATCCGCAACCTATGACAGCACAGCATTATTACAAACCTTGCAGCAAAACGTTGGTGAACAGAATGTGGCGATTAGCCACAGCAACGATCTTATCGCAAGTGCGCCATTGGTTTCCCCTCATCACACGCAGCACTTTAGCCCCGCCATATTTAATGGCAAGATTGAATACCATTGGGGAGTAACCAGCTTCACGGATATGGTGCATAAGCATCAACGCAATACATTACAATTACAGGCTGAAAATGAAAGTGCGGTGCAAATTTCGCAAGTTTTTGATCAAGGTAAGGATTACGATTTCAACCTGCCACAAGCCTTCCCGTTAAACGAAGAAATAACGCCACAAGAACGTACCTATCCACAAGGTTATACCCCTTTTGATTTGCCAAGTGGCGTGCGTGTGGGGACGATTTTACACCGTTATTTAGAAAAAAATACCGCACAATCTGCCCTTGATGAACAAAATCTTGCCAAATTATGCCAAGGGTTACAGCTTGATGAACAATGGATTGTGCCATTACAACAATGGTTTAACGCCATTTATCACAGCCCATTATTGGTTGGTGAAAACGTAACCCTTGCACAAATTCAACCGCAAGATTGTATAAAAGAAATGCAATTTTATTTAAAATTAAACAAAGCCTTTGATGCCACTGCGTTTAATCGAGCCTTGCAAAATTATCACCCATTTCCCTCACAATCGCTGATTTTTGAGCGTTTGCAAGGAATGTTGCGTGGTTTTATTGACCTCGTGTTTCGTCATCAGGGTAAATATTATGTGCTAGATTACAAATCAAACTTGCTTGGTCATCAAATGGAAAATTATCAGCCTGCCCAGTTGCCTGAAGTGATGAAAAATGGCTTTTATGATTGGCAATATTTGCTTTATACCTTAGCGTTATACCGCTATTTAACCTTGCGTGATCCGCATTATCAATATGAGAGGGATTTTGGAGGCGTGATTTATACGTTTTTACGCGGAATGAATGGCAAAGATCAAACAGGTATTTATTTTGATAAACCAGATTGGCGATTAATTCAAGCCTTGGAGGAATTATTCTAATGCTCAGCCTAATTAAAGCACTTCAAGAAAAAGGCATATTTAGCCAAGGGGATTACCATTTCGCACGCTTGATTGCCGAAAAACAGCAAGGCAAAGGGTATTCCTTATGCCAACAAAATTTAGCGATTTTATTGGCGGCATTGTGCAATTATTCTTATTTGCAGGGGCATAGTTGTTTAGTGCTTGAGGCTAATTTAGCCAGTTTATTACCATTACCTCAGCAAGAATGGGAATATATAGAAAAAATCAATGCCAAAATTGATTATTTACCCCTTACCCAATGGCAAGATTGTTTACAGCAACACATTGCTTTTACCACACAGCCGCAAGAAAAAATCGCCCCTTTGGTGTTTCAGTTTAACGCGCTGTATTTTTATCGTATCTGGCAAGATGAATACCGCGTTGCAGAATATTTTGCCCATTCCATTCAACGCACGGAACAAAATGTAGAGCAAAGTGCGGGGCAAAATTCAGGTATTTTTGACCGCACTTTTGATCCCCAAGCCATCGCAACAATTTTGCAAAAATATTTTCCTCATTCCGCACAACCAAAACAAATTAATTGGCAAGAAATTGCTGTTGCAATGGCAATTAAACAGCCTTTTACCCTAATCAGTGGCGGTCCCGGTACAGGCAAAACCACCACCGTAACACGATTATTACTTGCCTTACAGGATTTATATCAGCAAGGTTTACGTATAAAACTGGTTGCCCCTACAGGGAAAGCCACCGCTCGGCTAAAAGAGAGTATGGATAATTCCTTAGCTCGCTTAAAAGCAGAATTGGCGTTGCCAGAGGCGTTAATCGCTGCCATACCGACACAGCCAGAAACCTTACATCGACTACTTGGCGTACGCTTCTTTGAAGATATGCCCAAGCATAATAAACAGAACCCATTATTGCTTGATGTGCTTGTGGTAGATGAATCTTCAATGATCGATTTATCCCTAATGGCGAAATTGTTGCAAGCCTTAAAACCACAAACCAAATTAATTTTATTGGGAGATAAAGATCAGCTTGCCTCCGTGGAGGCAGGGGCAATTTTGGCAGAATTAGGCAAATTTCTGACGCAAGGCTACAGCCCCGATTTTGTGGCGTATTTACAACAAACCACAGGGCAACATTTGTCTGCGATAACACAAGGCAATCCAATTCGTGATCATCTTTGTCATTTAACCCAAAGTCATCGTTTTGATGAACATTCTGCCATTGGGCAGTTAGCGAAATTGATTAATCAAGGCAACGCAGAAGAAAGCTGGCAGTTGCTACAAGCAGGAGATTTGAAGAAAAGTGATGTTGTAACAACCTTACCTTTAACCCTCGTTGATTTTATGCAATTGACACACAAAGGGGAGGTGAATAGCTTGGCATATCAGCCATATTGTGCCAATGTGGTGGTGAAAAGTGCGGTGCAAAATTACGCCGATTTTTTAACCTTAATTCAGCAAGTTACGGCGCAAAATCAACCTTTAGATTCAGAAAAAATTCAGCAAATTTTCACCGCATTTAATAAAGTCCGTTACCTCACCGCATTACGTGTAGGGGAGTTAGGCAGTGAACAGCTCAACCAACGTATTGCAGAGGGGCTGCGTGCAAAGGGCTTAGTGCAATTTAATCAAGCGCGTGAACATTATCTCGGCAAACCCATTATGATTACGCAAAATGATCGCAATGTGGGCTTATATAATGGGGATATTGGGTTATATTTACTCAGTCCTAATGAACAGGGGCAGCTAAAAGGGCATTTTTATTTTGAAAATGGCAAACGGGAATTAGCCAGCCGTATTCCACGCCACGAAACCGCCTTTGCAATGACAGTGCATAAATCACAAGGCTCTGAATTTGACCACGCCTTTATGGTACTGCCCACTGAACCCAGCCCGATTTTATCCCGTGAATTGGTTTACACGGGAATTACCCGTGCCAAGAACCAAGCCACCGTATTTAGCACGGAGCAAAGCTGGAAAACCGCGGTAAGAAATCCCACCAAACGACAAAGTGGATTGGCGTTGTTGTTACAGAAACTGGTTGAATGATAGCACTTTTGATTAATGGGCTGTTTGGATAATGTAGCTAAAAATAGACAAAATCACTTATAAAACAAGGCAAATTGTGCAGAGAATTAGGTGGAATATTCTCAAGTAATTTAATGAAGTCTAATAACAAAGTTCTTTTTATAAGAACAAAATCGCGGTGAAAAAACAATTTTCACCGCGATTTACTTAGAAGCAAAATATCTAAGCTAATGCTGGAATAACAGAAAAATTCTTGTTTTGAGCGGCTTTCCAGAGATCGTAGTCAGCTTGCTGATGTAACCAACTTTCAGGACTTGGACTATTTTCTCCTAGCCAAGCGTGCAGGCGTAATGCCATTTCGGCACTGATTGAGGCTTTACCATTTAATAGGCGAGAAAGTGTAACACGATTTACCCCTAATTGCTTAGCTGCTTGAGTAACGGTTAGACCTAGCTCAGGTAAAATATCTTCTTTAATAATTTCTGCTGGGTGTGGGGGATTATACATATTCATTGTAAACTCCTAGTGGTAATCTTGATAATCGACAACTTCAGCGTGTCCATTTTCTAATTTAAACGTTATTCGCCAATTTCCATTTACTTTGACACTCCAATGATCTGATAGATTTCCAGATAAGAATGTAAGTTCCAACCCGGAATATTCATATCTTGTATCGTTTTTGTGCTATTTAATCGGGCTAAAATACGTTTTAGTTTAGACGAATGTGCAACGATAATTCCTGCTGTTGAGCCAGTTTTATAAAATTTTTCTAGACCTTTATGTTTAAAGGAAATAATCATAAGACAAAATCAATCAAGTATTTTGACTATTGTAGTGTGTGGCATTACAGCTTGCAATCAGAATATAGAAAAAGAGCGATGAAAATTTGTTATTTTTCCACCGCTCTTTATTTTTTAACTCATTTAAAACCTAGAAATTCGCATTTCTTGGTGCGCGTGGGAATGGGATCACATCGCGGATATTTTGCACGCCAGTTACATAAACAATTAAACGTTCAAAACCAAGACCAAAGCCTGAATGTGGTACAGTACCATAACGGCGGAGATCGCGATACCACCAGTAATCTTCTGGATTTAAACCCATTTCTACCATACGTTTATCCAACACGTCTAGGCGTTCTTCACGTTGTGAACCACCGATAATTTCACCAATTCCCGGGGCTAATACGTCCATTGCTGCTACGGTTTTTCCATCATCATTTAAACGCATATAAAACGCCTTGATGTCTTTTGGATAGTTTTTCACCACTACTGGGGATTTAAAATATTCTTCTGCTAAATAGCGTTCGTGTTCAGAGGATAAATCAATTCCCCAAGAAACAGGGAATTCAAATTTTTTGCCTGATTTTAATAAGACGTCAATGGCATCTGTGTAATCAATTTGCGCAAAATCAGAATGAATAAAGTTTTCTAAACGGCTGATAACAGAACTATCAACGTGTTTTTCAAAGAATTTAAGATCATCTTTACGCTCATCTAATACGGCACGGAACACATATTTAAGCATTGCTTCGGCGAGTTTTGCGTTATCATTCAGATCCGCAAAAGCAACTTCAGGTTCAACCATCCAGAACTCTGCCAAGTGGCGAGTGGTATTAGAATTTTCCGCACGGAATGTTGGGCCAAAGGTATAGATTTTACTTAATGCACAAGCATAAGTTTCCCCATTTAGCTGACCAGATACGGTTAAAAAGGCTTCTTTACCGAAAAAATCTTGCGAAAAATCCACCGCACCTTGTTCGGTACGTGGTAAATTTTCTAAATCTAGGGTTGAAACACGGAACATTTCCCCCGCACCTTCAGTATCAGATGCCGTAATCAGTGGGGTTGCAACCCAATAAAAACCTTGTTCGTGAAAGAAGCGGTGAATGGCTTGAGCCAAACAATGGCGAACACGTGCGACTGCACCGATGATATTAGTGCGAGGGCGAAGGTGTGCCACTTCACGCAAATATTCAATACTGTGGCGTTTAGCCGCCATTGGATAGGTATCAGGATCTTCCACCCAACCTGTTACTTCCACCTTTTCCGCTTGTAATTCTACTGCTTGTCCCTCTGCTGGGGATTCCACCACTTTACCTGTAACAATCACCGAGCAACCCGTGGTTAAGCGTAGAATTTCTTCTTGATAATTTGCAATATCATTATTGACGATCACTTGGATAGGGTCGAAACAAGAACCATCATACACCGCAAGGAAAGAAAGCCCTGCTTTAGAATCACGACGGGTACGCACCCAACCTCGTACGGTAACCTGATCACCGATTTGAATTTTGCCTTGTAATACCTCTGCAATAGGGGCAATTTGTGTCATATAAACCTCAATCAAAAAATTTAGCGTAAAAACCCGCTTAGTTTACCGCAACTCAGGAAATTTGCCAAAATGAATTATTCAATTGTTTTTGTGAACTTGCCCACAAAATTGAAGTAAATAACTTGTTTTTAGGTGGCAACCTGATATAAAAAAACAATAATTTCATTTCAAAAATTTAATCCGTTGTGGGGCGTTATGATCAAGGAAAGAAAACAAGATAAGTATGTCTTAAAATTACAACAACTAGGGAAAGTGTATCGGCTAATTGAACAATTTGAAGAAATTTCGCGGATTGATCTTTCAAAGCTTTCGCATTTAGCACCAGCGACGATCACCTCTTTAACCCGTCAGCTTATTAATGAACGATTAATTATTGAAAAAGCCGTGCGAAATACAGAAAACCGTGGACGTCCAGCAATTGGTTTATGTGTATCGCCTTTTTTCTGGCAGTCGTTATGTGCGGTGCTGAGTGAAGATCGTTTTGATATATTTCTTTGTGAATTAGATGGCACACCGTTGGCAGAACATTCTTTCCCGCTACGCAGTGAAGAATTTGCACAATTAGATCGCGTTTTAGTAGGGTTCGTGCAAGCGTTTTTAGAAAAAACCAAACTCGAACCTTATAAAGTCATCACCTTTTCTATTGCCGTAACTGGGGAGTTAGATAATGAAGAGCGCTACGTTTATCACCTTGGCAATCGCCAGCTAACACTTGATCTGAAAGCCTTATTTCACCCTTATTTTAAAATGCCTGTTATGGTAACGGATTATTTCCAAACGTGGTTGTTTGCCGAAAGCTCGGTGGGTAGTGTGATTGGTTGTGATCACGTTTTATTTTTACAACTTGATGAACGAGTCAATTTAAGCGTATTATCACAAGGTGATGTGTTACGATGTAACAAACAGCCAAAGATGAATATTGATAAGCTCATTACGCCAACGTTCAACCCAATTCAGCATCAACTCAATCCTCACTTACCTGAAACGGAACGTCATCAAATTATCAATCAGCTCACACACCAAGCTATTTATAAATTGATTGATTTGGCGTATCCCGACAATCAACAAGTGAATAATATTGAAAAAATTCACTTTTTATGTAAAAAAGCACAAGGCAATGAGGCAAAAGCGATTGATATTATTCACCATATCGCGGATTTAACGGCTTACCATTTAATGTGTTTAGTTAATATGTTTTCCTCTAAAAAAGTGATGTTAAACACCTGTTTATTGAGTGCAAAAGAGATTTTCTTAGCGCGCTTAAATCAACGTTTATCCCTTTATCATTGCAATGTGGAAGTGGTAACAAGCCGTTATAAATGGAATAGCCCAGAAGTCTTAACTGCGGCAATTAAGCAAGGGATTTATGATGGCAGTTTGCTCGGTGATCTACTGAAAAATAAAGAAAAATTGTGTTAGCTCAATACTCTCATTATGAAATTCCTTTAGAATTCCAAACAAATGGGATCATAAGGAAAAAATGATGAGCTGCTTTTTTGTTACAGGAACGGATACCAATGTAGGAAAAACGGTATCCAGTCGTGCCATTATCCAAGCCTTGCAAAATCAAGGTATTCAAATTGTAGGTTATAAACCGATTGCGTGTTGCCAAGAGGATTGGGCTTATCGTGAAAGCCCAATAGAAAGTGATTATGGACAAGAAAATAATTCTGATGTCCTAACCTTAATTGACGCCACAAAAGAGAATGTAACCTACCGAGACGTGAATAGTTATAGCTTTTCCCACAGTTTGCCAATGTTAAGTGAAGACGGAGAACGCATTGATATAAAAAAAATTAACGCCGATCTCACCGCACTTACTCAGCGTTATCAATCTGTGCTAGTGGAGGGGGCATTTGGTTGGCTTACCCCAATGAATAAAGAATATAGCTTTGCCAGTTGGGCAATCTCGCACAAAATGCCAGTCGTGCTTGTAGTTGGCATTAAAGAAGGCTGCATTAATCACGCCTTGCTGACGGCACAATCCATTCAACAATCAGGCTTACCCTTATTAGGCTGGATAGCCAATCGCATTAATCCCGGTTTAGCCCATTATGCAGAAATGATTGAAATGCTCAGCGAAAAAATTGACGCCCCATTACTTGGGCAAATTCCCTATGTTCATCGTCCTGAAGAACAAGAACTCGGGCATTACATCACCAATCTTGAGCGTTTGACTTATCTGCAAACGGAATGGGTGAGGTAAACGAATATATAATTTATAAACATAGGAGAATTTTATGAGTAACAATAGTAAAATATTTATTGATTTAAATATAGATGCTAATAATATCATTAGCAATGATGAAAGCTTTTTGCAATATAAGGCATTAGATAAACTAAAAGGTATACTAATGTCAATAAATAAAAGTTCAGAAAGTAATGAAGCTTTATCAAAAGATAAAAAATATTTAGAAAATATTTATTTACCAAGAAGAAATAACACTATATTTATTGACGGAGAACGAGGTGCAGGAAAAACAACATTTCTAAAATATATTTTTACTACTGTATTTGATATGTTTTCTCAGTCAGATGAACAATTAAAAGGAATTGTTCCATGTGCTTTTATTGATCCTACAACAATAGTAAGCCAACAACATATTTTGACTGATATTATTGCTAAATTACATAAGTTTGTAGACTCATATAATATAATATCATCTCCATTAATCAAACATGATTTTGATAATGAATGGCTTAAAGGATTACAAGAAATTTCTAATGGAATAGAACAACTTTCTATTATTAATGATAAGAAGGATACATCTTGGTTTTTCTCGAAAGCTTTAAATAGATCAACCAGTGGTCAAGAATTAGAGAAAAAGATTCATGATTTAATAAATCTTATTATAGAAAAATATAATATAAAACTCTTAATGATAGCTATAGATGATATAGATACTAGAACCGATAAAGCCTATGAATTATTAGAAACAATTAGATGCTATCTGACTCATCCTAAATTGGTTGTTTTAGTATCAGGAGATATACAATTATATAGTTACATAGTTGGAGTAAATAAAGCTAATGAAATAAAAGATAAAACTATAAGTCGCCCATTTGAAGGAAATATGCTTTATCAATTGGAACAACAATATATTATAAAAACACTTCCAATTCATCAAAGAATAAAACTAATGAACTTACATGAAATAAATAAAGAGAATAAGTATAGTATTTACTTAAAAACAAGTATGGAACCCAATAAAGAGGAGCTTCTAGTTTCATTTCTTAAAAATGAATTAAAAAAATATCTTTCAATACATGATGACTATATCGGGGAAATAAATAATTTTATTTTGAGTCAACCTATAAGAACTATTGTACAGTTGATCAAATATCTATTATCAAACAATGATGTTAGTTCTTTTTCAATGGCAATAAAAGATATATTTTTGAGTGACTTACTAAAAGAGAAAATAGGTGTAAACATTTTAGAAAACTTTCCTTCTTCTATTGTAAATATAGCTTCAAATATATTTAGTGTTATATATGAGCATAATGATATGGATACGGGGTTTTATTGTCGAGTTGAAGGAAATGATTCGAGCTATAATATTGCTAAAATTTTCTTGTCATCTTTAGTTTCTTCTTATTCAAAAAGTAATAGTAGAAAAGAGGATAGTGTTTCAATGGCAATAAATTCTATGTTGTTACTAGGTTCTCCTGCAAATATTTATTTATACTTTGTTGAAAGTGAAAATTACACTAAATACTTTGATTACATTGGTTTAAATAACAACTCTAGCCCAAGAAACATTATGGAAAAATATAGTGGTATTGTATCACCTAAAATGAAAAGCCATCAAGGAGTTTTAAATGGAATCATCAGACTTAATAGACGAGGAAGTAATCCAGGATTGAAAAGAAAACATCTATCATCTTTAGAGAGATTTTCTGAGCATATACCAGATAATATTATTGATTATATAACAAAAGAAGCATTTTTAATTTCTTCTAATAGGATACGAATTCATACAGAAACTAGAGATTGCGTATCTATATATGCTTTCTTAGCTTCAATAGCTGAATTACTAGAATGTAACGAGGAAAATGAACTAAAAGATAAGCTTGGAAGATTAAGTGCATTTAATACATATTCTGGATTCTTGCCAGAAAGATATAATATAGATGATAGTAATGAAAATGATGATGGAGACAATGAAGATAATGAAAGTAATAATACTCAAAATAATGAATATGAGGACAACCTCATAAAATTATTACTGTCCTGGCGTGAAGATACTAAAACATTAGAATTTAATTATTCATCTTTATGTTTAGGTAAGATATGGGCAAGATTATTCTACTCTATAAATAATATTTCAGATAATGCAAAAAGAGAATACAAAAAAAGAAGGTTGTATACAAGTGAAATATTTGCTAGATTTATTTGGGGTGTTTGCAACTCTATATTAATAGAGGAGAGCCGTTATTCTAATAATAGAAGCAATGATATTTTTAATATTATGACCAATGCTAGTAATGTATCAACATCTATCAAGCATTTTATTAATAATTTAAAGTCTATAAAAAACGTACTAAATAACGATAAAAATAGTAGGCTAGAAGATAAATTCAAAGAGTATCTCCCATTAACATATTCTATTGTAAATTGTCCATTAGTTTATCCATTTTTATATATGACAGAAGATAAAATGGCAAATGAAATACTTGAAGGAATCTTGAAGATAGATGAAAAGATGAAAAATTATTTAGATAACCTAAAGCTTGATAAACTTGATGAAGATGGTTTACCACCAATATCAAAACTGGCAATATCAAAGATAGCACCAGTTTCATTTAAGTATAACGAAAAGTAGAGGAAGAAATAAATGTTAATAAATGATTTTATTCTTTCATCACAATTAGTATATAAATCGTTATGTGAAGATCTATTAAGTTATATTTTAGATGAGAGAAGAGTTGAAAGCATTAATATTTTGGATGGGAGAGGAGTTGAAAGCATTAACATCAATAAAATAAAGTTCATCACCTATAACCATTTAAGTATCTACTCCAATTTTAACGATAGAATTTTTTCTAGTTATTGGGATAGTCTATGCTGCAAATATAAAAAGAGAACCTGTTTATCACTAGCTTTACTATATGAAGTAAAAGATTTTTATGTAGAAGAAGATTCTTCCATAAAGTTAAATCTTTTTTCTGATTGGCAAAACTGGATGTCTAACCATTCATTTTTGCCAATATTAGCGCTATGTAATCTATGCAATAATAGGAGTAATATTAGAGGACTTAGAGGAATTTTATCACCTAAGAAACCTATCGTTGAACATTATATTAATAATGTAGGGCTTAATGATCTACATATCCATTTAAATGGAACAACAACAGCAGAATTACTATGGAGTTGGGCATTAGAAACCCCCTCTTCTATAAGAAATTATTTAGAGGAAAACTTTAATAAGGAACATGTTTTTTTACATTATGGTTCAGATTATTTTCTAAAAACCCCAAAGTCATACCATAAGTTATTAGTTATATCTAAGACTATAAAAAAATTAATTATTTTAATTATTAATGAAAATTATAACAAAGAGTATAATCATCTAATCGATCTATTAATTAAAATATTAAAATATGAGGATTATTGCGATGTTTTTTTTGAAGATAATTTTAAATACTATGAAGAGGAAGAGTTGTTTTTTAAAGAGTTAGAATTTCATAGGATAACGATAAATTATCTTAAATCCGGAAAAAGTGAGTCTAGGAGAAAGCTTTTAGACATACTTTATTTGATATATATTGTTTCTATGAATTGCTTTAGAAGCATTTCATTACAATCTGTATATAAAAAAGGATTTGATAACTTCCAAAAAATTGCTGATTCTGGAGCTAGAGAAGGATATGAAAAAGATTACTATATTAGATATATTCAATTACATGGACCAGATGTTTTTTCTAAAAATTCTGATTTAGCAACTATAGAAGGTAGATTCTCTCCTAAAAGCAGCATTGAGGAGAATGAGTTTCTAATCTATAATATTTTAAATGGATTTGTAAAATATGCTAGAGGGAAAAATGGTTTATTAAAAAAAGAAGATTTAAATAGTTTAATTGATAATGTATTAAAAATAGATAGACCAAAACTTAGATTAGTATGCCACTTTATAAAAGGAAAATGGAATTATCATAATATATCTAGCATACCTGATATGAATTATCATTTTAAAAATATTAGAGAAAATCTAATAGAAAAAGGGAAAATTTTACAAGAGACTTTTGTTAAATATCCAAAACTGAAAGATATTATTGTTGGAGTTGATGCTGCAGCTAACGAGATGGACACTCCTCCAGAAGTTTTCTCACCTCTATATAGATTTTGTAGAAGAAATTTTATTAAAAAATTTACATACCATGTTGGAGAAGATTTTGAACATTTAATGACAGGCATTAGGGCTATTTATGAGTCAATAGTTTTCTTAAACTTGAAATCAGGTGATAGGATAGGTCATGCTACAGCAATAGGATTGATTCCTAGTGATTGGATTAAAGCAATACCTAGAGAGGTATTTATATCTAAAGGAGTATGGCTAGAGAATTTATTATTTGCTAGAAAAGTAGCTATAGATTTGAATATTGATAATATTCAAATATATAAACTTGAGTATGAAATTAATAAGCTTTCTAAAGAAATATTTGGCGATGACTATAGTAAAAAAATAGATCTTTTATTACTAGACTCTTTCTTTGAGCATAGATATCTAAATCCTGAGATTGTTAATAATTTTTTAGAAAATAAAGTTATATTAGATCTATATGAGATTTCATTAGTCAAATCAATCCCAAGAGATACATTATGTTTATTAAGAGATAGATGGTTTAATGTAAAAACATTTACTAAGTATGAAGAAAAAGAAAAAGTATGTTCTGATTTTTTCTCAGAGAATTTTCTTGTTAAATGTCAGCAATATGTTCAAAAATTAATATCGGAAAAATCAATTGTTATTGAAAGTTTAATTACAAGTAATGTTAGAATTAGTATTTATAATTCAATAAAAGATCATCATATATTTCGTTGGCTAAGAATAGCCAATAGAAAAATAGAAGGAGATTACCCGATGATAATTGTTCTTGGTTCAGATGATCCTGGGATATTTTCTACAGATCTTAGGAATGAAATATATCATATATTTTCCATTCTAAAATATGAATTTGATTATTCTGATGAAAAAGCCATATCTGTTATTAAAATGCTAAATAATAATGGATTTATATATCATTTTAATAATGATGAATCCCCAAGGTTAAATATAGAAGAAAAATTTGAAAATGGTTTTTTAACTTAACATCAATTAATACCTTACTAAGGTATAAAAATAATAGGATAATTAGAAATATAATTTTAGAGCTGTACTGTATTAGTCTCTTCTTTGGAGTAGGAATATAAAGCATTACAAATGCTCTGTGTTATTCACCGTTTCTAACACAAAACGCCCCGCACTTTCGTTTTCAGCTTGTTCATAACGCACAATGCTAATAGAGGTATTTGCCAAGCGTGTTACTCGCGGATTTTCACGGTGGTTTTGCCAAGTTGAGCCGTCAAATAAAGCGAGCAATAAATGTAGTGTATGACCGTGAGAAACTACCAAAATATTGCCTGAATGATGTACTTGAATAATTTCATCAATGGCTTTCATTGCCCGTTTAGCTAATTCACCAAAGGTTTCGCCACGATTGCTTTTAGCCTGAAAATTGGCGGGATCTTTGGTCATTTGTTGATATTCTTCGTTTTGACGAAGGTGGCTCACTAATGCCCCTTCCCAAGAGCCAAAGCTATGCTCATTTAAGCCTTTATGTTGAAAAAAGGGAATATTTCGTTTGCCAATAATGTATTCTGCGGTATCCATCGCGCGTTTTAACACACTTGAATAGGCAGCGAGAAAGGGAATATTGGCTAAGTGTTTGCCTGTTTTCATTGCTCCTTCAATGCCTTCGGCGATCAGTGGTGAATCGCCTTGTCCTTGTAATAAACCTTGTTCGTTCCAAACGGTACGTCCGTGGCGGACGAAATAAAAGGTAAGTTGTTTTTTCATTACTATCCTTAAAAACGTTGAAAATTTATACCGCATTTATAAAAGTGGGCTGAATAAGAAAAATAAACGTTCGATAACGCGTTGATAAACAGGACGTTTTACCCAATCTTTATAGGTTAATAATGAAGAACTTTGGCGGTAATTTTCTTGCAAGAGGGTAACTTCATTAGCAAAAGTTTGATCTTCCACTACCATTGTAACTTCAAAATTTAACATAAAACTGCGCATATCCATATTTACCGTTCCGACTAAGACAAGGCGGTTATCAATCAACACACTTTTGGTATGTAATAGCCCTTGTTCAAATTGATAAATTTTTACTCCAGCAGCAAGAAGATCTTCAAAGAAAGTACGGCTCGCCCAGCTAACCATTAAAGAATCATTTTTCTTTGGCAGAATTAGCGTCACATCAATACCGCGTAACGCCGCAATGCGTAATGCTTCGGCAATGCTATGGCTTGGCACAAAATAAGGCGAGGTAATCGTGATGCTTTTACGCGCGGAGAAAATCGCAATAGAAAGAGATTGCGCCATTAAGTCATCTGGAAATCCCGGGCCTGTCGCAAGAATCTGTACGGCGTGAGAATTGTTCTTCTCTATGGGCAATAAAGGGCAATTAGGCAACTGCAATGGGATTTCTTTATCACTTTCAATTTGCCAATCCCACGCATACAGCCCATTTAGCACCGCTGACACCGCACCATTAATACGCACCATAATATCCACCCATTGCCCAACGTGGCTGTCTTGTTTGAAATATTTCGGATCGACCATATTCATACTGCCTGTATAAGCAATCTGATTATCGATCACTATAATTTTGCGGTGTTGGCGTAAATCAATACGACTAAAAAACATCCGTAGTAAATTAACGTGTAGCGCTTCGGTGATTTCAATGCCACTTTCTTTCATTTCACGGCAATGTTTACTTTTCAAAAATTGACGACTGCCTACACTATCAAGCAATATTCGCACTGTTACGCCGCGCTTTTGTGCAGCAATTAGCGCGTGTTGCACGTCTTCCACTAGGCCACCATTCCACCAAATATAAAACACCATATTGATGCTATGTTTGGCTTGATGAATATCATCAATAATGCTTTTTATGATACTTTCTGGCGTCTCTAAAATATGCAGTTCATTACCCAGCACACAAGGAATATTTAAGCGACTTTTAGCTAAGTCAAAAATTGGGCGATAAAGCAGAGTATTATGGTGATTGATTAATTGCGGGCATTGTGAAAAATCGCCAAACCATTGATTAAATTTCGGTGCAAGTAAACGAAATGCCTTTGCACGTTTTGTCCCTAATTTCACTTCGCCAAATACTAAATAGGCGATAATGCCTACCACGGGGACGAGATAAATTATCATCAACCAAGAAAGGGTAGCTGAAACGGATTGTTTTTTAATCACCAATCGCATTGTAATGGAGATCGTTAAAATCCAAATCAGAACAGGGATGAGATATGCTATAATCTGTTGAAAAGTAAAATTCATTTATTTTTAACCGCACTTTTATAAATGTCTAATTATGCCAGAGATCACAACGCCAATGTTTGACATTGTTTTTCAGCACGCTGATTTTATCATTATTCACAAGCCTTGTGGCATTTCCGTACATAAAGATGAGCAAGAGGTTGGTCTAACCACCTTAATGGCTCAACAATTGAATTTACCCCAAGTTTGGCTGGTGCATCGCTTAGATAGGGCGACGTCAGGATTGTTGATTTTAGCATTGAATAAGCAAGCTGCGGCAACGTTGTCTGGGTTATTTGCTAGTCATCGCATCGCGAAAACCTATCTGGCGCTATCCACTGAAAAGCCGAAGAAAAAACAAGGACGGATCATTGGGGATATGCAAAAATCGCGTAATGGGACGTGGAAATTATGCCAAAGCAAGGAAAATCCTGCCATTACACATTTTTCTTCGCTAAGCTGTGAACCCAATTTACGCCTGTTTATGTTATTTCCGCAAACAGGCAGAACCCATCAGCTACGAGTGGCAATGAAAAGTTTAGGAAGTCCCATTTTAGGTGATGAACGTTATGGCGGAAATAAGCAAAAATCCGACCGCACTTATTTACATTGTTATCAGCTTGAATTTACTTATGAAAACCAGCAAATTTGTGTGAAAGCCTTACCCAAAACAGGTGAATTTTTTACCGCACTTTCCGTGCAAGAAAAAATTCAACAATGGGAAAGGCAGAATAATTGCGAAAAGCCACAATAAAAACGTGATTTTTTAAGGCGTTAGTATTATCATTAAGAAATTTTTCAGATGTTATATTGTTATTAGAGGATAGGTATGCAACACCTTAAAGAAATTACCGAACAGGCAAAAGAAGCGATTGAAAAATTGCACGATAAAAGCCTTGAAACGCTAGATGCCATTCGTGTGGAATATTTTGGGAAAAAAGGGCATTTTACCCAATTAATGCAAGGATTGCGTGATGTGGCGGCGGAAGAGCGTCCTGCAATGGGGGCAAAAATCAATGAAGCGAAACAAAAAGTGTTAGATTTATTAAACACCAAAAAAGCACAATGGGAAGAAGAGGCCCTTAATGCACAGTTAGCGAAAGAGAGTATTGATGTCAGTTTGCCGGGGCGTAAAACAGAATTAGGTGGCTTACACCCTGTTTCAATTACCATTGAGCGTGTTGTAAAATTTTTCTCTAACTTAGGTTTTAGTGTAGAAGTTGGGCCTGAAATTGAAACTGATTATTACAACTTTGATGCACTAAATATTCCGGCTCATCACCCAGCCCGTGCCGATCACGATACGTTCTGGTTTGATGCAGAGCGTTTATTGCGTACCCAAACCTCTGGCGTACAAATTCGTACAATGGAAAAAATGCGTCCGCCAATTCGTATTATGGCACCGGGACGTGTATATCGTAACGATTATGACCAAACCCACACCCCAATGTTCCACCAAATTGAATTACTTTATGTGGATAAACACGCTAACTTCAGTGAATTAAAAGGCTTATTACACGATTTCTTACGCGCCTTTTTTGAAGAAGACTTACAAGTGCGTTTTCGCCCGTCCTATTTCCCTTTTACAGAACCTTCTGCAGAAGTCGATGTGATGGGTAAAAACGGCAAATGGTTGGAAGTGCTAGGTTGTGGAATGGTTCACCCAAATGTGTTGCGTAATGTTGGTATTGATCCAGAAGAATATTCTGGCTTTGCGGTGGGAATGGGCGTAGAACGTTTAACGATGCTACGTTACAATGTAACAGATTTACGTTCGTTCTTTGAAAATGATCTCCGTTTCTTAAAACAATTTAAGTAATTGAAAACCGAATTTAATGTAGAGAAAGAATATGAAATTTAGTGAATTATGGGTGCGTGAATGGGTTAATCCTGAAGTTAGCACGGAACAATTATGTGATCAAATTACAATGCTTGGACTCGAAGTCGATGGCATTGAAGCGGTTGCTGGTGAATTTAATGGCGTTGTTGTTGGGGAAGTGGTGGAATGCGCTCAACACCCTGATGCTGATAAATTGCGTGTAACCAAAGTGAATGTTGGTGGTGAACGTCTATTAGACATTGTATGTGGCGCACCAAATTGCCGCCAAGGCTTGAAGGTGGCTTGTGCGGTTGATGGTGCAGTGTTACCTGGTAACTTTAAGATTAAGAAAACCAAATTACGCGGTCAGCCTTCTGAAGGAATGCTATGCTCATTCAGCGAATTAGGCATTTCTGACGATCATAACGGTATCATTGAATTGCCAGCCGATGCACCGATTGGGACGGATTTACGTGAATATTTACAATTAAATGATAACAGTGTAGAAATCAGCTTAACGCCAAACCGTGCCGACTGTTTAAGTATTGCGGGCATTGCCCGTGAAGTGGGCGTGGTAAATCAGCAAACAGTCAATACGCCTGATATTCAGCCCGTTGTAGCAACTATTACTGATAAAGCACAAATTGATCTGTTAGCGCCAGAGGCTTGCCCACGCTATTTATTGCGTGTGGTAAAAAATGTGAACGTTAAGGCGCAAACGCCTATTTGGATGCAAGAAAAATTACGCCGTTGCGGTATCCGTTCTATTGATCCAGTGGTAGATATTACCAATTACATTTTACTTGAATTAGGACAGCCAATGCACGCCTTTGATGCGGCTAAAGTGAGCCAGCCTGTACAAGTTCGTATGGCGAAAGAAGGGGAAGAATTAGTCCTGTTAGATGGTACAACCGCCAAACTTCAACCCAATACACTTCTTATTGCCGATCAAAATGGTCCATTAGCAATGGCTGGCATTTTTGGTGGTGAAGCAAGCGGAGTAAATGGCGAAACAAAAGACGTTATTCTTGAATCCGCATTCTTTGCTCCGTTAGCTATTACAGGGCGTGCAAGACAATATGGCTTGCATACTGATGCTTCTCACCGCTTTGAACGTGGCGTTGATTTTAATTTACAACGCGATGCGATGGAACGAGCAACCGCATTATTATTAGCAATCTGTGGTGGAGAAGCGGGCGAAATTTGTGAGGTGGTCAGTGAAGTGCATTTACCAAAAGTAAAACAGGTTCAATTACGCCGTGAAAAATTAGATCATCTACTAGGGCATTATATTCCAACTGAAACAGTTACTGATATTTTGCAACGCTTAGGGTTACAAGTAAGTTATCAAGACGGTTTATGGACAGCGATTTCACCAAGCTGGCGTTTTGATATTGAAATTGAAGAAGATTTGATCGAAGAAGTCGCCCGTATTTACAGTTATAACAATATTCCGAATAATCCACCGTTAGCGCATTTACAAATGAAACCAATGCCTGAACATTTATTAGAATTGGTTCGTGTTCGCACGGCATTTGTAGATAGTGATTATCAAGAAATTGTGTCTTATAGCTTTGTTGATCCTGAAGTTCAGCAATTATTATACCCACAACAAGAGGCATTAATTTTACCAAATCCAATTTCGCGTGAAATGTCTGCTATGCGTGTTTCTTTATTACCGGGCTTACTTACCACCATTGCTTACAACCAAAATCGTCAGCAAAATCGTGTACGTATTTTTGAAGGTGGATTACGCTTTATTCCTGATAGCCAAGCAGAAAGTGGTGTTCGTCAAGAATACGTTATTGGCGCTGCGATTGTAGGGGATAAACGTCCAGTTCATTGGGAACATAAAGGCGAAAATGTGGATTTCTTTGATCTAAAAGGGGATTTAGAACGCATTTTATCGCTAACAAAGGCTGGAAATCGTTTGCGTTTTGTTGCAAAATCATATCCAGCGTTACACCCAGGACAATCCGCTGCCATTATGTTGGACGATAAAGAAATCGGTTATATTGGTACCGTACATCCAAAAGTCGTACAACAGCTTGGTTTGTCAGGTAAACCAATTGTATTTGAAATTGAATGGGCGGCGATTGCAGAAAAATCTGTGCCAAATGCCAAAGAAATTTCTCGCTTCCCAGCTAATAAACGTGATTTGGCCATTGTCGTGGATAGCGCAATACCGGCTGGCGATGTGTTAGAAGTCTGTCGTCAAGCGGGCGGAAAACAGCTTGTGAACCTCAGTTTATTTGATGTTTACCAAGGGGCAAATTTACCACAAGGTAAGAAAAGTTTAGCGATTAGCTTAACAATTCAAGATACGGAAAAAACCCTTGAAGAGAAAGAAATTAATGCGGTAATTTCAGCAGTATTAGACGCATTAAAACAACGATTTGATGCTTATTTGAGAGATTAATATTATGACATTGACCAAAGTTGAACTAGCTGACAGCTTAATTGAAAAGCATAATCTAAATAAACGTGATGCCAAATTATTGGTAGAAAGTTTTTTTGAGGAAATTCGCGTAGCGTTGGAAAGTGGGCAAGATGTGAAATTATCGGGTTTTGGTAATTTTGAATTACGTGATAAAGCCTCACGCCCGGGACGCAACCCTAAAACAGGGGAAAGCGTACCTGTTTCCGCACGTCGCGTCGTGGTGTTCAAACCCGGTCAAAAATTACGTTCTCGAGTAGAAAAATCGAAGCCAAAGGCTTAAATTATTTATGTGATAAGAAAGCTATCTTTTTTTGGATAGCTTTCCTTTTATTTATTTTGTAGGTAAAAAATGCGTTTAGCTAAATTTATTTTAGTTTCCCTTGGTATTGCTGTATTAGCAGCTTGTTCAGGGTCTCCACATTCAGCAAATCATTCAGATTCTGATGAAAAAATTTCTTATCAGGGACGACTTGATGATCCAATTATGACAATCGCCTTATTAAGTGAACATCAACGAGAATGGGCTGGCACGCCTTATCGTTTAGGCGGGCAAAGTCGCCGTGGTATTGATTGCTCTGGATTTGTGCAAAAAACATTTCGTGATCGTTTTAATATTAATCTACCACGTACGACAAAAGAGCAAGTGAAATATGGTACAAAAGTGCCAAAATCGCAAATTCAAACAGGAGATTTAGTCTTCTTTAAAACAGGGCGAGGGCCTAATGGCTATCACGTTGGGATTTATGTTAAAGATGGTCAATTCCTGCACGCATCAACTAAAGGGGGAGTGATTTATTCTTCCCTCAATAGCCCTTACTGGACGCGCACTTATTGGCAAGCGCGTAGAATGTAAAATTGCATTTATAAAAATAGAGAAATAGAAAAGTGCGGTGGAAAATGTTAATTTTTTTCACCGCACTTAATTTTTTACCCACTTTCTAATTCGCTTTATGTTTAATTCACTTCCTTAAACGCGATCATTTCATTTTGGCTAAAATCGGTTTGTTCCTCTTCATCTTGGTATAATGGGGTAGTTGGCAGATCTTGTTTATCAAAAGCAATATCGCCTTCCACACCGTCTAACTGTTGTCCACGTTGAATATCTTTAAAATTAAATAAATTTTTATCGCATAAGTGAGAAGGTAGGATATTTTGCATTGCACTAAACATCGTTTCGATACGCCCCGGATATTGGCGATCCCAAGTCTGTAACATTTCTTTTACCACTTGGCGTTGCAAGTTAGGTTGCGAACCGCATAGATTACAAGGAATAATGGGGAATTGTTTGGCGATAGCATATTTTTCAATATCCTTTTCTTTGCAATAGGCCAGTGGACGAATCACAATTTGTTTGCCATCATCGCTAATTAATTTGGGTGGCATTGACTTCAGTTTGCCACCATAGAACATATTTAAAAATAGGGTTTCCAACATATCATCACGATGATGACCAAGAGCAATTTTGGTTGCGCCAAGCTCTGTGGCAGTGCGGTATAAAATCCCACGTCTTAAGCGTGAGCAAAGAGAGCAAGTGGTTTTGCCTTCTGGGATTTTTTCTTTCACAATGCCATAGGTATTTTCTTCTACAATTTTGTAATCTACTCCAATGCGTTCTAAATATTCAGGTAAGACGTGTTCAGGGAAGCCGGGTTGCTTTTGATCTAAATTTACCGCCACAATGTCAAAATGAATCGGTGCGTTAAGGCGTAAATTGAGCAAAATATCAAGCAAAGTGTAGCTATCTTTTCCACCTGATAAGCACACCATTACCTTATCGCCCTCTTCAATCATATTAAAATCAGCAATGGCAGCCCCTACATTACGGCGTAGGCGTTTTTGTAACTTATTGAAATTGTAGATTTGTTTCTTTGTTTTTTCGTTTTGAGAAGTTAAATTTTCACTCATTGGATTTATTATTCAGTTATATCAATTTAAAAAACTTGCGTATAGTAAGGGGTAATGGAATTTTTTCCAATAGGAATATGCAGGATTTAGGTCTTTTTAGGTAGCTAAAAAAAGATGAACGTTTTTGACCGCACTTTATTATGATGATGCGGTCATTGATAATTATACTGAGTGAATATGCTGGAGAAGTACTTCATTGATGCGTGATTGCCAACCTTTTCCAGTGGCTTTAAAGGCTTCAATGACTTCTGGTGATAAGCGAATAGTGATAATTTGTTTGGTTGGCGCTTTTTGTTTACCTCTTACTTTTGGTTTTATATGCCCTTGTTTTTCCATTTCAGTTTGATGTGCAAGCACCATATTGACAAAATAATCAGGCATTGTTTCTTGTAACGATTTCATTTGTGTAAAGTCACTTTGCTGTAATTCTCGGGCTTCCCCCTCAACATTAATTAGTGGTATGTTTTTTTCTGTCTTCATATTTTTTGACCTCCCTTGCATTTGCTTTACGGAAGCTAATCACTCGAATTCCTGTTTTTATTGGCGTAAATACAAGAATATGTAATCGCGCTGTTGTACCCACATAACCCGCGGCTAAAAAACGCGGTTCGGGATAATCTTTTCTCTCGAGAGTTGAGGCTCTTCAATATTGCGCTGATTTTTCTTTTGATCAAATTCAATTTCCATTTTGAATGTTAAATCAAATAACCATTTCTTTATTGTAAATACATTTTGCTAAATGACAAATTTTTGTAAACATTTTTGGTAAAAAAACGATCTACAAGATCCGTAAAAAATCCTGTATAATCAACTACAATTTTTGTCTAATTTTTATTTGCTTGTGAGAATACACAATGCTTGAAACATCACAAACAATCCCTGAATTGGTTTCTTGGGCAAGAGAGCGAGAATTTTCGCTTAATTTGCCGACTGATCGTTTGGCGTTTTTATTGGCTATTGCGATTTATAACAATGAACGTTTAGACGGTGAGATGTTAGAAACGGATTTAGTGGATATTTTCCGTCATACCGCGTCAGCCTTTGAGCAATCCCCCGATAATATTGCTACTCGAGCCAATAATGCGATTAATGAATTAGTGAAACAGCGTTTTCTCAATCGCTTTAGTAGCGAATTCACCGAAGGTTTGGCAATCTATCGTTTAACCCCATTGGGCGTTGGGGTTTCGGACTATTACATTCGCCAACGTGAATTTTCTGCGTTACGCCTTTCCGTCCAGCTTTCTATTGTGGCAGATGAAATTCAACGTGCTTCTGAAGCGGCAGAAGAGGGTGGAGATGAAAATCATTGGCGACGCAATGTGTTTGCGCCATTAAAATATTCTGTGGCAGAGATTTTTGACAGCATTGATTTCTCACAACGTGTGATGGATGAAAGTCAGCAAAGCATTAAAGATGAAATCGCTGAGCTATTAACCAAAGATTGGCAAGCAGCGATTTCAAGCTGTGAACGTTTATTAGATGAAACCTCAAGCAATTTACGTGAATTGCAAGATACACTCAATTCCGCTGGAGATAAATTGCAAGCACAATTATTGCGTATTCAAGATTGTGTGATCGGACAGCAGAATCTTTATTTTATCGATCAACTTATTATTGATTTACAAGCAAAATTAGACCGCATTATCAGCTGGGGGCAACAATCTATTGATTTGTGGATTGGTTATGATCGCCACGTACATAAATTTATCCGTACAGCGATTGATATGGATAAAAATCGTGTGTTTTCACAACGTTTACGCCAATCTATTCAACATTATTTTGAAAATCCTTGGTATTTATGGACTGCACAAGCAGAACGTTTAGTAGATTTGCGTGATGAAGAGCTTGTATTACGTGAAGAAGATGCGCTAGGGGAGTTGCCAGAAGCATTACAATACGAAAGTTTGGCTGATTTGCACGAACAAATTGTTGAACATATGCAAGCTCTATTAATTGCTTATCGCGAAAATCATCGTCCTATTAATCTTAGCCTTGTGTTAAAAGAACAGTTAGATAATTATCCTGTCGAACGACATTTTGATGTAGCAAGAATTATTGTCGATCAAGCAGTACGGCTAGGAATGGCGAGTGGTGATTTAAGTGGCGTATATCCACAATGGGAAGAAATAAATCAGGCGGGGGCTGAAGTACAAGCCCATATTATTGATGAATATAATTAAGAGAAAAAATGATGACAGATCAGTTACAAGATATAATTTCAGTAAAACAAGCTCAAGCCATTGCAAATCCTCTTTTTCCTGTTGTGGACAGCCAATTACGAGCGGGAAGACATATTAGTATTGAACAGCTTGATAATCACGCCTTTTTAATGGATTTTCAATATGAGTTGGATCAATTTTATCGCCGTTATAACGTAGAATTAATTCGTGCGCCAGAAGGTTTCTTTTATTTACGTCCAAAAGCAACAACATTAATTGCGCGTTCTGTTCTTTCCGAGCTAGAAATGCTTGTGGGAAAAGTATTATGTTACTTGTATTTAAGTCCAGAGCGTCTTGCTCAACAAGGTATTTTTACCACACAAGAAGTTTATGATGAATTATTAAATCTTGCTGATGAAAGCAAACTGTTAAAAACCGTCAATCAGCGTTCTTCAGGATCTGATTTAGATAAACAGAAATTAGCTGAAAAAGTACGAGCAGCACTTAACCGCTTACGCCGTCTAGGAATGATTGCTACCGTAGGGGATCAGCATAGTGGTAAATTTGTGATTTCAGAAGCGGTATTTCGTTTTGGTGCTGAAGTGCGTGCAGGTGATGATCCAATGGAAGCACAATTACGCTTAATTCGTGATGGCGAAGCGGCAACACCGCAATCCTTACAAGATGAGAAAAGTGCGGTACAAAATGACGTTGAAAATGTAGATGAAATAGAAGAAATTGATGAGGAAGGGGAAGAATAATGAGCAAAGCATTTGAAGTAGAAAATGATAATTTAACCCTTGATAGTGAAGAAATGGAAAATCATCAACCTGAAGAATTAGACATTATTGAAACAGCGCAAGCAGAACAGCAAGATGCGCCTGCTCCCATTGCTCAAAATGTCGAGCGTGGAAAATTCCGCTCACTGACCCTCATTAACTGGAACGGTTTTTTTGCCCGTACATTTGATTTAGATGAGTTAGTCACGACCTTATCAGGGGGGAATGGTGCGGGGAAATCAACCACAATGGCTGGTTTTGTTACCGCGTTAATTCCTGATTTAACCTTATTGCACTTCCGTAATACCACAGAAGCGGGGGCAACCACGGGTTCACGCGACAAAGGGTTGCACGGTAAGCTTAAACCGGGTGTCTGCTATGCAGTATTAGATGCAGTGAATTCTCGTCATCAACGTGTTTTAGTCGGGGCGCGTCTACAACAAGTTGCTGGACGTGATAAAAAAGTTGATATCAAAACCTTTTCTATTCAAGGGTTAAGTCTTGCACAAACACCAACAAGTGTTTTAACTGAAACGGTCAATGAGCGTCAAGCAAGGGTACTAACACTTAATGAATTAAAAGAAAAAATAGAAAACCTTGGCGCACAATTTAAACAATATCATTCCATTACAGATTATCACGGAATGATGTTTGATTTAGGGATTATTCCTAAACGTCTGCGTTCTTCTTCAGATCGTAGCAAATTTTATAAACTCATTGAAGCCTCGCTTTACGGAGGAATTTCCAGTGCGATTACTCGCTCCTTGCGTGATTATTTATTACCCGAAAACTTAGGCGTCCGTAAAGCCTTTCAAGATATGGAAAGTGCATTGCGTGAAAACCGTATGACCCTTGAGGCAATTAAAGTTACGCAATCGGATCGTGATTTATTCAAGCATTTAATTACGGAAACCACCAATTATGTGGCGTCAGATTATATGCGTAATGCCAATGAACGTCGAGGCAATGTAGAAAGTGCCTTAACACATCGTAAGGAATGGTATTTAGCAAAATCAGAACGCGATTTATCACAACATCGCTTAGTGGATTTTAGCCGTGAATTGGCGGAACTTAACGAAAATGAGCAAACCCTTGAGGTTGATCACCAAAGCGCACTCGATCATCTTAATTTGGTGCTAAATGCGTTACGTCATCAAGAAAAAATCTCGCGTTATCAAGATGATGTAGAAAGCTTACGAGAAAAATTAGAAGAACAAAAATTTGCGGTAGAAGAAGCATCAGAACAGCACGAAGAAAGCCAAGCGCAGTTAGAACAATATGAACAAGAAGTGGATCAACTGCGTAGCCAATTAGCGGATTATCAACAAGCACTAGATGCCCAACAAACCCGTGCGCTGCAATATCAACAGGCTATTCAAGCACTTGAAAAAGCCAAAACCCTTTGTGGATTGGCCGATCTTTCTACTAAAAATGTGGAGGATTATCACGCTGAATTTGTCGCGCAAGCGGAAGATTTGACGAATAACGTTCTAGATTTAGAGCAAAAAATGTCGATTTCCGAAATGGCGAAATCGCAGTTTGATAAAGCCTATCAACTTGTTTGCCAAATCGCAGGCGAAATGCCACGTTCTGCTGCGTGGGAAAGTGCAAAAGCATTATTGCGTGAATATCCGAGCCAAAAAGTGCAAGCGCAACAAACACCGCAACTTCGTGCCAAATTACACGAGTTAGAACAGCGTTATCAACAACAGCAAAGTGCGGTGCGTTTATTGAAAGAATTTAATCAGCGAGCCGCATTAGAACTTGAAACCACCGATGAAATTGAAGACTATTATGCGGAGCAAGAAAGCCTTGTTGATGAGCTAAATGAAGAATTGGCAGAACAGGTGGAACAGCGCTCAACTTTGCGTCAAAAACGTGAGCAGTTGAATGTCCGTTACAATGAAAATGCCAATAAAGCCCCTGCGTGGCTTACTGCGCAATCAGCGCTAGAACGTTTACAAGAACAAAGTCATAGTCAGTTTGCTGATAGCCAAGACGTGATGAATTTTATGCAATCACTCTTAGTTAAAGAACGAGAATTAACCATCAAACGTGATCAGTTAGAGCAAAAACGTCAGCAACTTGATGAGCAAATTTCTCGTTTAAGCCAGCCAGATGGTTCTGAAGATCCGCGTTTAAATGTATTAGCAGAACGCTTTGGCGGTGTGTTACTTTCTGAGCTTTATGATGATGTGCCAATTGAAGACGCACCTTATTTCTCCGCGTTATATGGCCCTGCTCGTCACGCGATTGTGGTGCGCGATTTAGACGCTGTGAAAGCGCAATTAGCGCAACTTGAAGATTGCCCAGATGATTTATACCTTATCGAAGGTGATCCAAGTTCTTTTGATGACAGCGTATTGTCCGCCCAAGAGCTAGATTTAGGGGTCGTGGTTCAGGTGTCTAACCGTGAATTACGTTATTCAAAATTCCCTGAAATTCCATTATTTGGCCGTGCAGCACGAGAAAAACATTTAGAAGCCTTACAAATTGAACGTGATGAAGTATCGGAACACTATGCCGAATGTGCTTTTGATGTGCAAAAATGCCAACGCTTACACGAACATTTCAGCCAATTTGTTGGTTTGCATTTAGCTCTCGCATTCCAGCCCAACCCTGAAGAATTAATGGCACAAATTCGCCGTGAACAAGGGGAAATCGAGCGTGAATTAGGGCAGTTTGCTACCACTGAACAACAAATTCGCCTTAAATTAGACAATGCAAAAGAAAAATTACAGTTATTAAATAGACTGATTCCGCAACTTGGAGTCATTGGCGATGAAAGTTTATTAGAGCGTATCGAAGAATGTCGTGAGCAATTAGATTTAGCGGAACAAGATGAACGCTTTATTCGCCAATATAGCGTGACATTGTCACAGCTTGAACCCATTGCCAATACATTACAAAGCGATCCAGAAAATTATGAGCGATTAAAAGCTGACTATGAACAAGCAAAACAACAACAAAAACAAATTCAACTACGTGTTTTTGCTTTAGCCGATGTGGTACAACGTAAAGCCCATTTTGATTACAAAGAAAGTGTCCAATCTGAAACCTCTGAATTAAATGAGCAGCTTCGTAATCGTTTAGAGCAAGTTCAGCAACAACGTGAACAACAACGCGAACACGTTCGTCAAAAACAAATTCGTTTTGCCCAATATAATCAAGTTTATATTGAGCTGCGTAGTTCCTATGAAGAAAAAAATAAAGTACTGAATGAGTTGCTTGAGGAAATCAGTCAGCTTGGCGTACGTGCAGATGATGGGGCAGAGCAACGGGCGCAAGCACGTCGTGATGAATTATCGCAACAACTTACCACGGTACGTAATCGTCGCCGTTATTTGGAAAAACAATTAACCTTAATTGAAAGCGAAAGTGAAAATCTTAATCGCCGTATTCGTAAAGCAGAACGCGATTACAAAACACAACGTGAATTAGTGGTGGCAATGAAAGCAAGCTGGTGTGTGGTGCTACGATTATCACGCAATAGTGATGTGGAAAAACGTTTAAACCGCCGCGAGTTAGCTTATCTTTCTGCTGATGAATTACGTTCAATGTCAGATAAAGCCCTTGGTGCGTTGCGTACTGCCGTAGCTGATAATGAATACCTGCGTGATGCGTTGCGTTTATCTGAAGATAATCGTAAACCAGAAAATAAAGTGCGGTTCTTTATTGCAGTGTATCAACATTTACGTGAGCGTATTCGTCAAGATATCATTAAAACAGATGATCCGATTGATGCGATTGAACAAATGGAGATCGAATTATCTCGCCTAACTGCAGAATTAACAAATCGTGAGAAAAAACTCGCGATTAGTTCCGAAAGTGTGGCGAATATTATGCGTAAAACCATTCAACGCGAACAAAATCGCATTCGTATGCTCAATCAAGGCTTACAAAATATTGCCTTTGGTCAGGTGAAATCGGTGCGTTTAGTGGTCAATATTCGTGATACTCACGCAATGTTGTTAGATGCATTATCCGATCGCCACAATGATTATCAAGATTTATTCTCAGATAACCGCATTACTTTCTCCGAAGCCATTGCGAAATTGTATCAACGCTTAAATCCACATATCGATATGGGGCAGCGTACCGCTCAAACTATTGGTGAAGAGTTGTTGGATTACCGCAATTACCTTGATTTAGAAGTTGAAGTGTATCGTGGCGCAGATGGTTGGTTACGTGCAGAAAGTGGTGCATTATCAACGGGTGAAGCTATTGGTACTGGGATGTCAATCTTGCTAATGGTGGTACAAAGTTGGGAAGAAGAAAGCCGTCGTATTCGAGGTAAGGATATTGTTCCTTGCCGTTTATTATTCCTTGATGAAGCGGCACGTTTAGATGCGAAATCGATTTCTACCTTATTTGAACTATGTTCTCGTTTAGATATGCAATTATTAATTGCAGCACCTGAAAACATTAGCCCAGAAAAAGGAACCACTTATAAACTGGTACGTAAAATCTCAGGTAATCAAGAACAAGTTCACGTAGTGGGATTACGTGGGTTTGGTGCAACACACTAAGTTATATTAAAGTGCGGTAAAAAATAAGGGGAATTTCTACCGCACTTTAAATTTCTTTCTTTTTACTAAGGATAGCGAATGGCTTATTTATTTCTTGCTATTGCTTGTAGTGTGGCTGTCTCCGTATTATTAAAAGTCGCACGGAAGTTTAATATCGTCATTGAACAGGCAATCGCATTCAATTATCTTATTGCCCTGTTATTAAGTTATTTTTTATTACAGCCTAATTTTCAAGGACAAGGCTTCACCGAGTTTATTGTACAAAATGAAAATAGTGCCATTTTCTTAGCCCTAGGTTTATTGCTACCGAGTGTGTTCATTATTATGTCTAAAGCGGTTGAATTTGCTGGCATTGTGCGCTCTGATGCAGCGCAACGTTTATCCTTATTTCTGCCTATTTTAGCTGCCTTTATATTATTTGGCGAACAGCTCAGTCAATCACGTATTATCAGTTTAGTTTTGGCTTTTTTTGCGTTATTTTGTTTAATCAATAAACCGTGCGAACAGCAACTTTCTGTCAAAGCAGGATTGAGTTTGCTTGCTGTTTGGTTAGGCTATGGTGTCATTGACATTTTATTCAAACAAATGGCCAAAATGGGAAATGCCTTTCCAACCACCTTGTTTATTGCGTTTGCCTTAGCAATGTGCGTGATGTTTATGTATTTATTGATTAAACGAACCCAATGGAATGGCGCAAGCTTATTAGCTGGAATTGTACTCGGCGGGCTAAATTTTATGAATATTCTATTTTATATTCGCGCCCATCAAAGTTTCAGCCAAAACCCAACGCTGGTTTTTGCTGGAATGAATATTGGCGTGATTTGTCTTGGCACGCTTGTAGGCGCAATAGTATTCAAAGAAAAAATAAGTAAAATTAATGGGGTAGGCTTAGTACTTGGTATTTCTGCCATTCTCAGCCTATTTTATTTAGAACCTTTTTTAACAAGGTAAGGTAATGCAAGATAATTTTAGTTTTTTTGTTTACGATTACGAAAGTTTTGGCGTTAATCCCGCCACGGATCGCCCTGCGCAATTTGCCGGTATTCGTACTGATAAAGATTTTAATATTATTGGTGAGCCTGTGATGTTCTATTGCAAGCAAACTAATGACTATTTACCTTCACCCACTGCGGTAATGGTAACGGGTATTACGCCACAACAATGCAACGAACAAGGTTTATCTGAACCAGAATTTGCCCAGCGAATTTTGCAAGAATTCTCACAGCCAAATACTTGTGTAATGGGGTTTAATAATATCCGTTATGACGATGAAATGACCCGTTATACCTTTTATCGGAATTTTATCGATCCTTACGAATATAGTTGGAAAAATGGTAATTCTCGCTGGGATTTACTGGATTTAGTGCGTGCCTGTTATGCCTTGCGACCAGAAGGCATAAACTGGGTTTATGATGATGAGGGAATGCCCTCGTTCCGCTTAGAAAATTTAACCAAAGCGAATGGAATAGAGCATAGCAATGCCCACGATGCAATGGCTGATGTGTATGCAACTATCGAAATGGCAAAACTGATCAAACAAAAACAGCCAAGATTATTCCAATTTTTCTTTGAACATCGCGATAAAAAATCCCTTGAAAAAATGATTAACACCACAGAAATGACACCCTTGGTTCACGTTTCAGGAATGTTGGGGAATTATCGCGGTAATACCACTTGGATTGCCCCTTTAGCCTGGCACCCAAGCAATAAAAATGCCGTCATTGTGTGTGATTTAGATAGCAATATTGATGATTTACTCAATAAAAGTGCGGAAGAATTACGCCAAAATTTATATACCAAAAAAGCGGAATTGGAAGAACAAGGCATTTTGCCAGTGCCATTAAAATTGGTGCATATTAATAAATGCCCAATTTTAGCTCCAGCCAAAACCCTATTACCTGAAAATGCACAACGTTTAGGCATTAATCGTCAAGATTGCTTAGCAAACCTTGCTAGATTACGTGCAGATCTCAATATCCGTGAAAAAGTGCTACAAATTTTCACCGATGAACGGACATTTGAGCCAAACGATAATGTGGAAACTGAATTGTATAGCGGATTTTTCAGTCCAAATGATAAAAATAATATGGCTATTTTGCGTGATTTAGCACCTGAAAAATTGGCTGAACATAATTTGACGTTCCAAGATAAACGTATTGATGGCTTGCTATTTCATTATCGCGCACGACATTTCTATAAAACATTAACCAGAGCAGAGCAGTTACGTTGGGATAAATACCGCCGTAGAAAGCTGGAACAAAGTGCGGTGCAATTTGAGCAAGAATTACAAACCTTAGCGGAAGAACATCAAAACACCCCTGAAAAATTAGCTTTATTGCAACGGGTTTATGAATATGGCGTAAAATTACTAGGGTAACTTTGTGATGCTGTCACAATGTAATTATTTTTCTAACATTATGTAGAATAAAAAATCGAGTAATCTAATTGCTCGATTTTTTTATTTTTCACGTAGCGTAATCATATCTAATTAAGAAAATGATACTGCTAAATAAATTGGACATACTTATATTTCTTATTTAACTAATCAATATATCTGTTAAGTTCTCGCGAAAATACCTAATTTAGTAAACTCATTAGCAACAAGAACAAATAACAGAGACAGATGGGATAGCTTCCATCAATTCCAAATTTTATTTATTAAAATTTTACTTAAATTAAAAGTAAAGCAAGATTTTTCTAGCCTTCATCTTTAATTCTTCTTTAATTTTTCTTTACATTGCATTCATTCCAGTGCGTAACATCTAAAGTTTTAGCGTTACAACGTTGCCGATATGCTTGTTTTCACCTTGCTTAACTAGTAAAAGTGATCTGTGTGTAACCCTGTGATTTTATTTATTCGTAGTTTTCGCTAACCCGATAACTGATTTCGCATAATATATATTATGTTAAATAATAGAAGTATAAAAGTAACTTTTTATTACTCTCTTTTATCGGGCTTATGGCATCTCTAATATTTTATGTTACGCTTTATTTATTGCAGCATTATCTTATTTTTTAGATTGCAGTGCTGTTATGGTGATGTGGTAATTTACCCTTGATTTCTACAATAGATAAAATAAATACTAATAAGATTTAAAATAACTAATATTGTGAAACTTATTAAAGAAAGAGAAAAATGCGAGCGATATTTTTGTTACAGGGTTACAAAATAATTAAACAAGGTCTATAGAAATGAAAAAATAAGGGTTTTATAGATTAGGGATATAAAAAAGTGCCTGCACGATTTGTTTAATACAGGCACTTAAAAGATATTAGGGGCAATAATAATTAATCAATAAAACGTAATTTTGGAGAGGATTTATTGCTAGATGATTTTTCTATTGGTTTAGGTTTATCAACAGCTTCAACGAAACTTAACGGTTGCTCATCTTGAATTTCATCTTGTTGGGCAAGATCACCTTCAAATTCCTCTGGTTCAAACATAATGCCATCACCACTTTCTCTTGCATAAAGAGCAATAAGCGCCCCCATAGGAATAAAAATTTCTTGCGGTATGCCTTGAAAACGCGCATTAAATTGCACAAAATCATTGGTTAATTGCAAGTTTCCCGTTGCATTCATCGAGATATTTAATACGATTTGCCCATCTTTGACGTATTCAGCTGGTACTTTTACCCCTGCATACGTTGCATCAACCGCCAAATAAGGCGTACAATCATTATCTATAAGCCAATCATAATAAGCTCTTAATATATAAGGACGTTTCGGTGAGAATTTACGCTCCATAACTCCTCTCTTTTATTTGTCATCCATTAGATTTTTAGGTGCAACTTCACCAACGGATTGCTTGAAAGAATCTCTTTGATACACGCGTTCCATATAATTTTTGATTGCTTTACTTCCCGCTCCTGCAAATTGAATACCCAGCTTCTGCATACGCCATAATAAAGGGGCAATATAGCAATCGACCAAGCTAAATTCTTCACTCATAAAATAAGGTGTTTGATTGAAAATTGGTGCAATAGCCAATAATTCTTCTTTTAATTGCTTTGTAGCCTGCTCTTTCTCAGACTCATCGCCTTGCTCAATTTGGTTTAGTAAAGAATACCAATCTTGCTCAATTCTTAACATTAATAAACGGCTTTTACCACGAGATACAGGATAAACAGGCATTAATGGCGGATGCGGAAAACGCTCATCAAGGTATTCCATAATAATACGAGAATTAAATAGCACTAAGTCACGATCTACCAAGGTTGGTAATGTTCCATAAGGGTTTAATTCCATTAAATCTTCAGATACAGAACCTAGAGCCATTTCTTCCATTTCATAAGGCACGCCTTTTTCCGCTAATACAATGCGAACCTGATGGCAATAAATATCTTCTTGATTGGAAAAAAGGGTCATTATTGAACGTTTACTTGATGCACTACTCATTTTATTCCTCTGCTAACCTTTTGCTTATCTGTCATTTTAAATTAAGGGCAATATTTTACCATAAATTATAGGGAAATAGCTAAGTAAATTTATTCAATACTACTCTATCTTATTGATAACAAATTGAATTTTCTTGTAATGATTGGTTTAATAAATTTAGAAAAGAAAAATGGCAAGTGAAAACTTGCCATTTGAACAATATTTGAATAAGAAACGATTAACGTTTTGAGTATTGTGGGCGACGACGTGCTTTGTGTAAACCCACTTTTTTACGTTCAACGCGACGTGCATCACGAGTAACAAAGCCTGCTGCGCGTAATGCTGGACGTAATGTTTCATCATATTCAATTAATGCACGAGTGATACCGTGACGGATTGCACCCGCTTGACCTGAAATACCACCACCTTTAACTGTGATGTATAGGTCTAATTTATCAGTTAATTCAACCAATTCTAATGGCTGACGTACGATCATACGAGAAGTTTCGCGACCGAAATATACGTCTAATTCACGTTGGTTGATAGTAATTTTACCACTGCCCGGTTTGATAAATACACGAGCTGAAGAGCTTTTGCGGCGACCTGTGCCGTAGTTTTGATTCTCTGCCATTTTTCTCACCTCGTGATTAAATATCTAAAACTTGTGGTTGTTGTGCTGCGTGTTCGTGGTTAGGACCAGCGTACACTTTTAACTTACGATACATTGCACGGCCTAATGGACCTTTTGGCAACATACCTTTAACCGCAATTTCAATCACTGCTTCAGGACGGCGAGCAATCATTTCTTTAAATGTCGCTTGTTTGATACCACCTACATAGCCAGTGTGCCAGTAGTAAATTTTATCGCTTTCTTTTTTACCTGTTACGGCAACTTTGTCCGCATTGATAACGATGATATAGTCACCTGTATCAACGTGTGGAGTGTATTCAGCTTTATGTTTACCACGAAGACGACGTGCTAATTCAGTCGCTAAACGACCTAACGTTTTACCTGTCGCATCTACTACATACCAGTCACGTTTAACTGTTTCTGGTTTTGCTACAAAAGTTTTCATTAATTAATTACCAATAAAATAATATTAATACCCAGTGTTCAATATTGAACACAACCATTAATCTCAATCTGCACCCCTTCGAGTGGATCTCGATAAAATAATGTGCGGTGGGAAAGCCAACACATTCACAGGGTCGGGCGATTATACAAGAGCTTTAAAGAAAAAACAAATGAAAAAAGCACCGCACTTTGAAATTCTTAGTCCTTTTTATTAGCAAGCTCGTTCACTTAATGTTTTAGAATGTTCTAGTTAAGGGGTTACCCTACCCCATTCCAAGAAAAAGCATCAAACAAGCGTTGCCATTGTTCATCTAAAGGTGCGGTGATTTTTAGCCAATTTTTTGTTATGGGGTGAATAAAGGCCAGTGTTTCTGCGTGTAGCATTAACCGATGCACGCCTGTATGTTCAGTTAAAGCGCGATTTTGATGCAAATCGCCATATTGAGTATCCCCTAAAATGGGGTGGAAAATATGCTTTAAGTGACGACGTAACTGATGTTTTCTTCCTGTGTGTGGAATTAACCTCACTAAAGAATAACGACTCGTTTGATAGCGCCCTACCCCATAAGGCATTTCTACTACGTTCAATCCTTCATAATCGGTGATAGCCTCCTGTGGTGCTTTATCTTGCTGAGCAAATTTATCGGCAATTTTATCCAATTGCACTTTCAGCGGATAATCAATCCTTCCCTGCTCTTTGAGATAACCGCGTACCACCGCTAAATAGCTTTTTTCAACCTGCTTCTGCTCAAATTGTTCGCACAGCAATTTGGCTATTTCAGCATTTAAGGCAAAAAGCAACACCCCAGAGGTTGGGCGATCTAAACGATGAATAGGAAAAACGTGCTGCCCAATTTGATCGCGCAAGGTTTGCATTACAAATTGGGTTTCGTGACGATCAAGCCAACTACGATGCACCAACATTCCAGCTGGCTTGTTCACCGCGATCAAATATTCATCTTGGTAAAGAATATCAAGTGCGGTCATTTTGTGCGTTACAAATTTCTTCGATGGCTTTCAACGGCTCAATTAAGCGTTGCACGGCAATAATATCTTGCTCTTTCAAAGCTTCTTCAATGTAAGGTACGATAGCCATTTTATGCGGTAATGGTTCACTGCTTTCGATAACGGCATACATTCTTGGAATAAACACCCATTGTAGCCATTCGTGTGCATTCATTGTATCAATACAAAATGGCTCAACGCTGTCAAAGGCGGCAGCTTCAGGGGGGGCTGCTTGCCAAAGCGCTAATTCTTCCATTGCTTTTTGTAATTGTTGTAACTGATATTTTGTTTGTTCACGCATTGTGGTTTCCTTAATTTGCTTTCTCATCTCATTCTGCCTAAAATGTGGCATTCGCCTTAGTGCAAAACTGAAGGCGTTATGATACCACAAAGCCAAATGCGAAAAAACGCAATCGCTTTCTTGATAAATTAAGGCAGAAAATGTATTTAATTGAGGCTTTTTTTACCCTTACCCAACCTAACAATGTGGCTTACCCATTGATTAATCAAGTGATTGAACAATGGCGTTATAATGGGCAAATTCTTGGGCGAGAAATCCCCCTTTTCCACGCTGAACTAGAAAACCAGCAAGGCATTGCAGTGCGTGTCGTTTGTCCTGAACAGCAAAGCTTGTTACCCGAATTTAATAATGTGGCGGTACAAACAGCGTTAGATAAAGCACAATGTGGCGGGATAAATTTCGATAGTTTCCAAGTTATTGCTGATGATTTAAATTCAGATCTCACCTATCAAGGTAAACGCCCTAGCTGGCAAGTGCTTTATACCACTTATTTACAATCTTGCTCGCCATTACACAGTGGGGAGGATAACTTGCCTATCCCACTATATAAATATTTTAAAAATGCCCCGCACTTGAGTTTAGATCTCATTAAATGGCAAGAAAATTGGCAGGCTTGTGATCAACTACAAATGAACGGCACAGCATTAGAACAGCACGCCCTTGCGGAAATTTCCGATCTACATAGTCATTTATCTAAACACGGCTATGCCTTATGCCAAGAAATAGAGCAACACACGGGGATTCCAACCTATTATTATTTATACCGCATTGGTGGCGAAAGTTTACAAGCCGAACAACAACGCCGCTGTCCAAGCTGTAATCAAAATTGGGCATTAAAAACACCGCTCTTTGGTTTGTTTGATTTTAAATGTGATCAGTGCCGATTGGTATCCAACCTTTCTTGGCACTGGCAATAGGCACACTAAAAGAATATATTACTTAGAAAATGATATAACCACAGGAATTGTACAATGAGCCGTTATTTAATCACTTTTGATATGGATACGAATTGCCTTAAAGAGAATTATCACGGAAATAACTATAATAATGCGTATTATGATATTAGGAATGTATTAGACCAACACGGCTTTGATAATTTACAAGGGAGCGTATATTTAGGCAGAGAAGGAATTAGTGAAGCTCACGGAACTATCGCAATTCAAGAACTTACCGCTAAATTTGATTGGTTTTATCCTTGCATTTCAAATATTAAATTTTATCGTATTGAAAGTGATCTCAATGCTGACTTCATTGCTTATCAAATTCATCAAGCAAAACAACGATTTAATCAAAGATTAGCAATGCTAGAAAAAAATCTCATTGACGCTGGATTAACGCAAAAGCAAATTACAGAAATATTAAGTAAAGAAGTTTTTGCTTTAGAAGATATGAAATAATCAAACAAGGAAAAACAATGAATTACAATCACGAAAGTTTACACGCCTTAAAACTTGGGCAAGAAACAAAATATGCACAAAATTATGACCGCACTTTACTACAAGCCGTACCTCGCCAATTAAACCGTGAGCAGCTTGGGATTGTGGAAAATCAACCTTTTACTTTTGGGGCAGATATTTGGACGGCTTATGAAATCTCTTGGCTTAATGCCAAAGGTGTGCCACAAGTTGCCATTGCTGATGTGGAAATTGATTTCCGCAGTGAAAATTTAATCGAATCAAAAAGTTTTAAACTTTATCTCAACAGTTTTAATCAAAGTCATTTCGAGACGGCTGAGCAAGTGCAACAACACTTACAGCAAGATCTAGCAAATTGTGCGAATGGGCAAGTCAAGGTGCAGTTAAATTCTTTACAAAATTACCACCGCACTTTTATTGATGAATTACAAGGCGACTGCATTGATGATCAGGATATTGAAATTCGTGATTACCAATTCAACCCCAATTATTTAGCAAATTGCACACAAGAGACGAAACAGGTGGAAGAACAGTTAGTGAGCCATTTGCTCAAATCAAATTGTTTAATCACTCAACAACCTGACTGGGGATCCTTGCAAATTCATTATGTAGGCAAGCAGATTGATCGGGAAAAATTGTTACGTTATTTGATTTCATTCCGTCAGCATAATGAATTTCACGAGCAATGCGTTGAACGAATTTATTGTGATTTAATGCGCTTTGCTCAGCCAGAAAAGCTCACAGTTTATGCTCGTTATACACGCCGTGGTGGGCTGGATATTAATCCGTTCCGCTCAAATTTTCAAAGCGTACCGCACAATACACGCTTAGCCAGACAATAGGAGGTTGCAGTGGCAAATATTCATTATGTTAATCCACGAGGGAGTATGGAACAGCTCTCACACCTTGAAGTGGAATTACTCACCAAGCAAGCGAAAAGCGAACTGTATCAACTGTATCGCAACTGTTCTCTTGCCGTGCTAAATTCTGGTGCGGTAACCGATGACAGCCGTAAATTATTAAATCAATATCCTGATTTTGATATTGAATTGGTGGCGACAGAGCGTGGTATCACCCTGAAGCTACATAATCCGCCAGAAAGTGCCTTTGTAGATCAACATATTATCCGCAATATTCAATATCATCTTTTTGCTGTATTGCGTGATATTGTCTTCGTAAATGTGCTAAGCCAACGGATTAATCCTTGTGATATCCAAGATGGCGTACACATCACCAATCAAGTCTTTTCTATTCTGCGTAATGCCAAAGCCTTGATCGTGGGTGAATTACCTAATTTGGTCGTGTGCTGGGGTGGCCATTCCATCAATCAAATTGAATACCAATATTGCCGTGCAGTAGGGCTAGAATTGGGGCATCGTGAATTAAATATCATCACAGGCTGTGGACCGGGTGTAATGGAAGCCCCAATGAAAGGGGCAGCGATTGGCCACGCAAATCAACGCTATAAACATAGTCGTTTTATCGGCATTACAGAGCCTTCAATCATCGCGTCTGAGCCACCTAATCCTATCGTTAATGAATTAATTATTATGCCGGACATCGAAAAACGCCTTGAAGCTTTTGTGCGTATGGGACACGGTATTATTATTTTCCCCGGTGGGCCGGGAACATTTGAAGAATTACTTTACATTCTTGGCATCAAACTCAATCCAGAAAATCAAGCGCAATCTATTCCATTAATCTTAACGGGGCCAAAAGAAAGTGCGGATTATTTTGCTACGATTGATCGTTTTATTGGCGAAACCTTAGGAAAAGAAGCACAATCTTTGTATAAAATCATCATTGATGATCCGGTGGCTGTAGCGCGTCATATAAAATCGGCTGTTGAAGATATTCGTCATTTACGTTATGAAAATAATGATTCTTATGGGTTCAATTGGTCATTAAAAATTGATCCTGAATTTCAACAACCATTTATCCCCACTCACGAAAATATGGCAAATTTAGATTTGCATATGAACCAAAGCAAAGTTAGCCTTACCGCTAATCTTCGCCGTGTATTCTCTGGCATCGTAGCGGGTAACATTAAGCCTGATACACAAGATCGCATTGCGGAATTAGGTAAATTTCAGCTCAAAGGCGATAAAGATTTAATGGAGAAAGTGGACAATGTGCTACAAGATTTCATTACCCAGCATCGAATGAAACTCCCAGACGGCGAGGCTTATGAGCCTTGTTATGAAATTATTCGATAACTAGAAGTGCGGTATTAAAATACCGCATTTTTCTTTTTAACTCCGCAATCCTACCCCGCGGCTGATTAGAGAATAGGCGATGCCGTAAAGTGCGGTGATAAAAATGCCTAAAACGCTGAAGGTGTAAACAAGGCTGACATCTTGAATGCCAAGAAAACCGTAGCGGAAACCACTTATCATATAGACAATGGGATTAAATTTAGACACCACTTGCCAGAAAGGTGGAAGTAAGGAGATAGAATAAAATACACCACCTAAATAAGTTAAAGGGGTTAATACAAAGGTGGGAATAATGCTAATGTCGTCAAATGATCGAGCGAAAACGGCATTAATCAAGCCTCCTAATGCAAAGCTTGCTGTGGTAAGCAATAAGGTCGCAAGAATGACCGTCCAAGAATAAATCTGTAATGGGACGAAAAATAGCGAAACTAAGGTAACCAGAATACCAACACTCAATCCACGCGCCATTCCTCCTGCCATATAGCCTAAAATAATAATGTGCGGTGAAGTGGGTGAAATCAGCAGCTCTTCCACATTGCGAGCAAATTTTGTGCTATAAAAAGACGAGGCAACATTGGCAAAAGAATGAGTTAAGGCAGACATCATAATCAGCCCCGGTACAATAAATTGCATATAGCTAAAACCGTGCATTTCACCAATACGATTGCCAATAAGCTGGCCGAAAATCACAAAATATAACGTCATTGTAATCACCGGTGGCACAAGCGTTTGCACCCAAATTCGGGTAAAACGGCGAACTTCTTTAATAAAAATGGTTTGGAAGGCAACCCAAGCTAAACTCATTATTTCACTCCTTTATTCAGTGCCATTGAAACAAAAAGCTCTTCCAAGCGGTTAGCTTTATTACGCATACTCAATACTTGTACGCCTTGCTTATCAAGCTGTGAAAACAACTGATTTAAGCCCTGCTCTCTTTTCACCTCGACTTCAAGCGTATTATTATCTAACCAAGTTACGTTGTAACCCATTATCTCTGGTTTATCCACTTGCGTGGCTAAATCAAACACAAAGGTTTCTGTTTCTAGTTTTGCTAATAACGCTTTCATTGGCATATTCACCACCAAACGTCCTTGCTGAATAATGCCAATATGACGACAAAGCATTTCGGCTTCTTCTAAATAATGGGTGGTAAGGATGATTGTTGTGCCTTGCTGATTTAGCTCACGCAAAAACGTCCACATTGTACGGCGAAGCTCAATATCTACCCCTGCGGTAGGTTCGTCAAGAATAAGCAATTTAGGGTGATGCATTAAGGCACGGGCAATCATTAAACGGCGTTTCATTCCTCCTGAAAGTTGGCGTGATTGCTGCTCGCGTTTATCCCATAAATCTAACTTTTTCAGCCATACTTCCGCGCGAGCCAACGCGTCTTTACGTGGAATACCATAATAACCTGCTTGGTTAATTAAAATATCAATCACCCGTTCAAATTGGTTAAAATTAAATTCTTGCGGGACTAAACCGATATTCTGTTTTAGCTGACTTGGATTATGATCTAAATCTGCACCAAACACCTTCACTTCGCCAGCGGTTTTATTAACCAAAGAACAAATAATCCCAATAGTGGTGGATTTCCCCGCTCCATTATGACCAAGTAAGGCGTAAAAATCTCCCGCTTCAACACTGAGATCAATGCCATGCAAGGCTTTCACGCCGTTTTTATATTCTTTCGTTAATCCTTTGATTTCTAATGCTAACATTCAACGTTCCGTATAAAATTTATTGAAATTTTGCCCCGCACTTTTGAAATAAAAGGTAAACAAAGTGCGGTATAAATTTTGCGGATTTTTACCCGTATTTTTAAATTCTACTGACATCAAATAAATCGAGGTTGATATTATCTGGTGTACCATAAAATTTGGCGAGTGCTTTACGCAAAATTTCTGCGCGTTTCGGTAAGCCTTTTTGGGCGTAGATTTTTACTTGTTCATACACTGCTTGTTTAAATGGTTGTGTATCGCCGGGATCACCGCTTAAATTATCACTGCTGGCAATATAACGAAAACCTGCGGCAGTGGCTAAAATCCATTCTAACGCTTGTGGTTTCACCTCCACTTGCTCGAACTCACGCTGACGTTGTTCAGAACGCCCATCGGGTTCATACCAATAACCAAAATCTTCTAATTTACGCCGTGCTTTGCCAGCAATTAACCAGTGAGAAATTTCGTGCAAAGCGCTACTATAAAAGCCTCGAGCAAAATAAATGGCATTGTAAGGACAATGTTCATTGGCGGGCAGATAAAGTGGCTCATCGCCCCCTTTGACCAATTTGGTATTATATTCTTGCTCAAAGCATTGATTAAAAATGGCAATAATGTCTTCTAAACGATGCTCCATCACAACTCCAAAAAATAATAAGGCACAAAGTCTGTGCCTGAAAATTTGAAAACGCCCTATTTTAACATTTATGGCGGTTTAGTCACATTGATTATTTTAAAGGGCGGACACATCGGTCCGCCCCTACACCAGTATAAATGAATGGTAACTGATTATAATTAAACGAATTTTGTAGGGGCAGACCTATGTGTCTGCCCGAAAAAGCGTTTATTTTAAGCCATCACTTCTTTATTACAACGCTTCAACACGTCTTGCTAATAGTAACAATTTAAAGGGCGAACACATCGGTTCGCCCCTACACCAGTATAAATGAATGATAACTGATTATAATTAAACGAATTTTGTAGGGGCAGACCTATGTGTCTGCCCGAAAAAGTGTTTATTTTAAACTATCACTTTTTTGAAGTGCCTCAATACGTTTTTCCAACGGTGGATGGCTTAAAAATAATGAAGCTAATCCACCTCTTTTACCATTAATGGCAAAAGCAGCAAATTGCCCTTCCATTTGTTGTGGCTCGTGAAGTTGCTGTAAGCGGCGTAATGCAGCAATCATTTTTTGTTTTCCGACTAAATGAGCTGAACCTGCATCTGCACGATATTCACGGTAACGAGAAAACCACATTGCGATCATACTTGCCAAGAAGCCGAATACCACTTCTAGCACCATTGAAACTAAGAAATAAATGCCACTGCTGCTTTCACCGTTGTCGTTACGATTGCTCGCCACCACATTGGCAATAAGGCGAGAAATAAAAATCACAAACGTATTTAACACTCCTTGCAACAAGGTCATTGTAACCATATCGCCATTTTGAATATGGCTGATTTCGTGGGCTAGCACTGCTTCTGCTTCATCTTTGGTCATTGCATTGAGCAATCCTGTACTTACGGCAACCAACGAATTGTTTTTGCTTGCACCAGTGGCAAAGGCATTGACATCAGCAGAATGATAAATCGCTACCGTTGGCATCGGGATATTCGCATCACGTGCTTGAATAGAAACGGTATTCAATAACCAGCGTTCTTGCTCCGTGCGTGGTTGTTCAATCACCTGCCCATTCACTGATCTTAATGCCATTGTTTTGGATAAAAATAAGGAAATCAATGAGCCACTGAAACCGAATAGCGCTGCCATAATTAATAATCCGCTAGCATCTTGCGCACGGATACCCGTTAGGCTCAAAATAATATTAAAGACAATTAGCACGGCCATATTGGTGGCTAAAAAAAGTAAAATTCGCATCATAGAAAGTTCCTCATTGTAAGTATGTGATTGATTATCCAATAAATGATTAAAGGAATAACCAATATAATTATAAATTTTGTAATTTCAAGATTTAACGGTTCAGTTTTCCCACAAACTCATCTGTTTTTCTTCTTGTTGTTCAGGTAAATTAACGTGCAGACCAATTAATCGAATGGATTTATCCTGACGGCGTTGCCAAATTTGTGCCAATAATCTACGGAAATTTTCTTGATTAAAATCCACCGCACTTTTCTCTAAGGTAGTGATTTGAAAATCATCAAATTTTAACTTTACACCAATTTTACGCAATTTTTGCACAGGTAAATGAGGACAAGCGCGTTGCACACGGCTAACTAATTGCTCATACAATTGACTTAGCACCGCTTCCCCTTGTTCTAGCTCCGTTATATTTTTCAACAATGTGGTTTCTACCCCGACGGATTTCCGCAATCGCTCGGGCTGGACTTCCCTTTCATCAATAGCGTGGCTAAAATGCCAAATACGCTGTCCACTCTTGCCTAATTGATTGAGTAATAAATGCGGCTCAAATTGCTGTACATCGGCACAGGTTTTTAAGCCCATTTCCAATAAGCGTTGCGTGGTTACCTTTCCTACTCCCGGAATGGCACTGAGCGGAAGGTTGCGTACAAATTCCTCTACATCATTCGGTTCGATGACAAATTGTCCATTCGGTTTATTTTTATCAGATGCAATTTTGGCTAAAAATTTTAATGGGGCGATACCTGCTGAAGCCGTTAATCCTGTTTCGGCAAAAATGGCTTGACGAATTTCTTGCGCAATCCACGTTGCCGATCCAGAGCATTGTTCACAACCTGTTACATCTAAATAGGCTTCATCTAAAGATAAGGGTTCAACCAAATGCGTATAACGATGAAATATTTGCTGAATTTGTTGTGATACCTGTTTATATAACGGCATATTTACGGGTAATAAAATTAAATTTGGGCAACGCTTCAAGGCTTGTGCCGTTGGCATTGCACTGTGTAACCCAAATTTTCTTGCTTCATAATTACAGGTACTCAGTACACCACGTTGCTCTGCCGATCCACCTACCGCCACAGGCAGGTTTTTAAGATGAGGTTTATCCCGTAATTCAATGGAAGCATAAAAGCAATCCATATCTATATGAATGATTTTTCTTGTTTTTGGCATAGTGCGATAAACTTCAGGATGACAGTAATGGATTAAAGTGCGGCAGAAAATAGGCAATATTTTACCTGTTTTTAAGACAAATCTAAAATAATAAAAGTGCGGTAAAAAATTAGGGCGAATTTCTCGCCCTAGTAAAAAAGATTTAGCCAACCCAAACGAATTTAGCAATAAAGAGTAATGACACTACGAATACAGGTGCATTCACTTCTTTCCAACGCCCCGTACACACTTTCATCACGCAGTAGCTGATAAAGCCAAAGGCAATGCCTTCTGTAATGGAATAAGTAAATGGCATCATTGCTGCGGTGATAAAGGCTGGTGTGGCTTCTGTTAAATCTTCCCATTGAACACGAATTAAGCTTGAAGCCATTAAAATTCCTACATAGACTAACGCGCCTGCAGTCGCATAAGCTGGCACAACACTGGCTAATGGAGAGAAGAAAATGGTTAATAAAAACAGCACACCGACCACAACGGCAGTCATTCCTGTGCGTCCCCCCACGGAAACACCCGCCCCACTTTCAATATAGGTACTAATGGCAGAAGTACCGATGTACGAGCCAGCAACCGCACTCACGCTATCCACATAAAGCGCTTGTTTCATTTTTGGAAAGCGCCCTTTTTCATCGCTGATGCCCGCTTTGTCCGTTACACCCAGTAACGTGCCTGAAGAATCGAATAAATTCACCAATAAGAAAGAGAAAATAATGCCAAGTAAAGCCGTATCTAATGCGCCCATAATATCCACTTTGCCTACGACTGGTGCAAGACTCGGTGGCATTGAAATAACCCCGTGAAAGACGACACTTTCATCAAAAATTAATGCCAACGTGGTAACCACAGCAATTGAAATGAGTACACCTGAATAAATATTACGCGCAGCTAATACCACAATGATAAAGAAGCCTAAAATGCCCATTAATACTTGTGGATTATGTAACTCGCCCAATGCCACTAAGGTTGCTGGATTTGCGACAACTAACCCCATATTTTTAAAGCCAATGAGCGAAATAAAAAAGCCGATCCCAGCACCAATTCCAACGCGTAAACTCAAAGGAATAGATGCCATTAACCAATAGCGAATTTGGAATAAGGTTAAGATAAACAACCCAACGGAACCCCAAAAGATCGCCCCCATTCCCACTTCCCAAGAATACCCTAATTTCCCTACTACGACATAAGCAAAAAAGGCATTCAATCCCATTGCTGGTGCAAGTGCGATAGGCAGATTGCTAAATAATCCCATTGCAATCGTACCAAATGCGGCGATTAAACAGGTTGTAACGAAGACCACTTGCTTATCCATCCCCGCATCACCAAGCACAGAAGGATTAACAAACACAATATAAACCATCGTGAAAAAGGTGGTGATCCCTGCGATGATCTCTGTTTTTGCGGTGGTATTTTTTTGATTTAATTTAAAAAGTTTTTGTAGAAAAGACTGATTTTCCATTTTTTAATCCAGATTAGTTGATAAAAAAGATGAAAAACGCAACTTAAAGAAAGGTGTTTTTCCTGCCAATTCTAGCAGAACGAAAACGATTACGCGATAGTTTTTTTAGGATATGGCTGTCATTTATTTAAAATGAGCATAAGCAAAGTGCGGTAGAAAAAACGTAAATTTTTCCACCGCACTTTATCTTTGAAAGAAAATTAATAACCCGCCTGATAAACTAATTCCGTCAATTTTACCGCCATTAAAGCAAGGTTAAAGCGTTGTTCGTCTGCTACTGACCAAAATTCAATGCCATTTTCCACCGCACTTTGCTGTTGCTTAAGGTTGCTAATGTGCAGTTTTACTTCACTTTCACCATTTTCATTTTCGCCGTTTATCACAGGGGTGATTAAGGTATCAGGATGATAGCTGAGTAATGCGTTTTGTTGCCAACTTTGCACTACCCTTTCTGGCTCTACGTCATAATCAAAAAAGGCACTGACTTGTTGTGCTAACCCATAGAAGACGGGAACCTGTACTTGGTGAAAAATCACATTATCAAGTTGAGGAAAAATTTTCTGCACTTGAGCGCTCAAATTAGCACGTTGCACTGGAAAGACGTCGAAAGCGAGGCGTTGTGCTTGTTCCTCTAAAGGAATACCATTTAATAGTCTTGCGGTTTGTCCTGCAAGCTGTGCCACTTTTTCATCTCCCATATAGGAAGCAGGTAATAATGATGTAATAAGTACCTGTTTTAGTGGATATTGTTGCAATAAATCAGCAAGTGGCAAGAGGCTTTGGGTTACTTGTGGATTAGGTAAAGCAACAATATTACGCTGACGTAATTCCATAACTTGCTGATCATTTACGGTAGGAAGAACAAGCGGAACATCAGGTAAACTGGCGCAAATCCCAAACAAATCCATCACCACGCAGCCTGCATCTGCTGCTTTTGCTAAATGGCTTGCCGCTGACACTTCGCCTGCGAACAAGACATAATTGAAAGTTGTCCAATCCACCTCATCTGGCACTATTTGCTCCACCGCTTTATTGTTAAAACGAATCCCCTGTTCTTCATTAAATGGAAAAATTTCTACGACGGATAGGTGGTCAATTTCAAGCTGGCTTTGTTCTAAACATTCAGCCAGTTTTTCGGCTAATTCAAATTCTGCGGCAATGGCGATTTTTAACATTTTTTCTCCCTTAATTTTAATAATCGGCGTAAAATAAGCCCTGCATTTTACCGAATTCTAATAGGAAAAGAAAATGACACCAGCTATTGATTTATTAAAAAAGCATAAAATCCCTTTTGTGTTGCATAGTTATGATCACGATCCAAACAACCTCCATTTTGGTGATGAAGCTGCAGAAAAATTAGGCATTCCGCCCGAACAATCTTTCAAAACTTTACTTGTGGCTGAAAATGGCGATCAAAAAAGACTCGCTTGTTTTGTGCTTCCTACGGCTAATAAGCTGAATTTGAAGAAAGCAGCAAAAGCTATCGGCGTGAAAAAAGTGGAAATGGCAGATAAAGAGGCTGCCCAAAAAAGCTCGGGGTATTTAGTCGGTGGCATTAGCCCGCTAGGGCAAAAAAGAAAAGTGAAAACAGTGATTGCACAATCTGCGCTAAATTTTGAGTATATCTACGTATCAGGTGGAAAGCGAGGGTTAAGTGTGGAACTGTCTCCTCTGCATTTAGCCAAGATTTTGCAAGCAAATTTTGCTGATATTGTTGATGACATAGAATAAAAAAGGCTCAAATGGGAAAGGGGTAACATTTGAGCCAATAGGGAAAATTAAGTTATTTATCTAGAAGGCGGAAGTATCTTGGAATAAACCTACTTTTAGATCTGTTGCTGTATAAATCACTCTGCCATCGACTTCAACTTCACCATCAGCTAATCCCATCACTAGCTTACGGTTTACCACACGCTTCATATTAATGCGGTAAATCACTTTTTTCGCCGTTGGTAAAATTTGTCCTGTAAATTTCACTTCACCAACACCTAAGGCTCTGCCTTTACCTTTGCCACCAATCCAACCAAGATAGAAACCAACAAGCTGCCACATGGCATCTAACCCTAAACAGCCCGGCATTACTGGATCACCAATAAAATGGCAAGTAAAGAAAGGCAACTCAGGGTGAATATCTAGCTCTGCTTCAATATATCCCTTACCAAAGGTTCCCCCTGCTTCATTCATTTCTACAATGCGATCCATCATTAACATTGTTGGGGCTGGGAGCTGTGGGCCTTGTTCGCCAAATAATTCACCACGCCCTGATGCCAATAAATCTTCATAGTTGTAGCTACTTTTTTTATTTGGTGTACAAGTGTTTGTCATTTTTATGTCCTCTAATATGTGATGATACTGAATGTATCAATTCGGCAACTATTCTATCAGGCTTTCGACGAAATAGATACAGCTAACACTTGTTCGCTAAACTTGTCCGATCAGTGGGTAAATAAGTAAATTTTAATAAAGAAAAAGGCGAACATTGCTGCTCGCCGAAAAAATTGGAAAAATCTTACCGCTCTTTTAACGAGACTTAATTCTTCCTCAGTTTTTTGCTCTGGTTTGGTAGAAAAGTGCGGTGTAAAAAATGTTAATTTTTTCTCCCCAATAACCAATGCCAAAAACCACTTTTTTGTTGCTCAGAATGGGCGTTTAAACGTTGATTAATAAGCTCGCTGAGTGGCTGATTTTGTTCATTATACGTGCTATCTTCCTCGGCTAATAAATGGCGTTTAAACAAAATCTCACAGGCTTGAAAAACATCATCAACTGCCCAAATTGAAAATTGCTGATTTTTCACCGCATTGATTACCTGTTCCGATAAACTCAGCTGATTTAACACCGCAGAAGGCACAATCACGCCTTGATTCCCCGTTAGCCCCCGTTTTTCACAAATGGCAAAAAAGCCTTCAATTTTTTGATTTACTCCACCGACAGAATGAACAAGTCCAAACTGGTCAATCGCCCCTGTAATTGCGATAGATTGAGGTAACGGTTGCAATGCTAAGGCACTGGCTAACACACAGAAACAGGCAAGCGATGCACTGTCGCCATCAATTTCACTATAAGATTGCTCAAAAACGATAGAGGCTGAAAACGGCAGTTGAGTCGGTAAATCCAAAATATTCGCTAAACACACTTCAGCAATCATTGTGCCTTTACTATGAATATTGCCTGCCAGCTCATTTTTACGTTCAACATCAATCACTTCTCCCTCACCAAGCTGAACAATACAGCTAATCCGTGAAGGTTCACCAAAGGATATTGGGCTACCGGGATACTCAATCACCGAAAGCCCATTAATTTGCCCGACTGCCTCACCTTGAGTGGCAACATAAATTTGTTCGCGCAGAATATCGGCATAGGTTTGCTGTTGTAAAAAGCCTTGTTGCTGCTGTTTTGCTTGAAAATATTGCTCAAATTGCACCGCACTTAATTCATCGGATTGTGCTAAGGTTCGGGTGTTGCTCAGCATTTCTTTTAGCTTTAACGGTGAAATATTAATACAATGGCGATCTTCACTTTCTCGCACTAAAAGCTGATATAACCTATTTATTCCCTCAATGCTAAGCTGTATGCCAAGCTGTTTGGCATAAGACTGCACATAATTTTGCCATTGCCGCTGTGTTTGCTCATCATCAAGAGAAAAATAGCTTTCAATTTCGCCATAATCGGCAAGTTGGTAAAGATTTTCGTCTAATTCTTCTAATAAAGCGAGTTGCGTGCGATCGCCCAATAAAATCACTTTTAATGCCAGATCGTAACTTGGAATCTCACAAGGCAATGGTTTATAAGGGTGTAAAGACTGCCAATGAAAATGCTGTTCGCTCAAAAGCTGTTTTAATCGTTCCCATAAGCCTACTTGTGTTAATAAAGGCTCTACGCTTAAAATCAGTACCCCACCATTGAGTTGATGGACCAAGCCACTTTGTAAATCAATCTGTTGTGCGTTTTCTCGTACATTACCAAATAATCGCTGGTGATCATAATAGATCGCACTTGCCACTTGTTTTTTTGCTGCAAAATTATCTTCCAAGCTAGTCGCATTTTGTAAGGTGATAGTAGGCAATCGTTGCTCAGAACCTTGTTCAATATGATAACGCACACCTTGCAACGGCAAATGTTGTGGTTGGAACTTACTGATGTATTTTTCCAGTAATACCGCATATTCCCCTTGCTGATCGGCTTTTAACACGAGCAAAGTGCGGTCAGAATTTTGTAAGAATTGCGCAATGCTAGCACGAGCGCGAGATTGTAAATCAAAAAAATCAATAGATTGTGAAAAATCTGCTCGCCCTGCTAATTCAGGACGTAAATTCTGCCAAGATAAAACTTGATTAAATAACGCAGGCAAAGTATGTGGCTCTCTTTGGGTAATGATTCAAAAGGTGGATTATCGCATAATGGGATTATTTTGTATATTATGCCTTGCATTTAATAACGTAATCCGTTACTATATATGCAATATTAACGAAAGGCGTTATTATTTATGATTACCCATTTTTCCTGTAAAGAAACCCAGGCATTTTTTGAAGGTAAACGAATACGGCGTTTTATCGCATTTGAAAAAGTCGCAACGCGAAAACTTCAACAACTCAATGCAGCAACAGAGCTTAACTTTTTAAAAATTCCTCCGGGAAATCATTTAGAACAGCTTTCTGGTGATCGAAAAGGGCAATACAGCATTCGAATTAACGATCAGTGGCGGATTTGTTTTACTTGGTTAAATGGACACGCCACTGATGTTGAAATTGTGGATTACCACTAAATTAAGGATTACTGATTATGATTAGAGAAATTCCCCTATCCCACCCCGGTGAGATTTTATTAGAAGATTGGCTAAAACCACTTGGTATTAGCCAATACGCACTGGCAAAAGCGATTTCTGTCCCACCTCGCAGAATTAATGAAATTGTCAAAGGCAAACGTTCCATTACTCCCGATACCGCATTGCGTTTGGCTACATTCTTTGGTACCGATGCACAAAGCTGGCTTAATATGCAATCACATTATGACACAGAACAAACTCGTTCAATCATTAACGAAGATTTAAGCCATATTATCCCTTATCAATTTGCTTAAAAAAGCGTGGTGCAATTCCACCACGCTTCATAAACATCGCTAAAAATATAGTGATTAGACAGATTTATCACCGTAAAACAAAATTTACTAGCGAAAAAAATCAGAACAGCGTAAACTTATAGAGTTACCCCGTAACGGACTTGAGGGAATACGATGAAATACCAAAAGCTAGAAAATCAAGAAGCGCACTGGAAATGGCTCTATTTAACAAAAAAAGCCCGTGAAGGGGAGCAAATTACACGCTATGAAGAGCGTAGTTTACAGCAAGAAATGGTACGCCGTTTGATCGCAGTGCAAAATAATGCTGTACAAATAGAAGAATGGGTGAAAATGCATCTTTCGCCTAATTTAGTCGTGAAATTAGATCAAGCGATTCGCGCGCGGCGTAAACGTTTTTTCAATGCGGAAAAGCAAACCACCAAGAAAAAATCAATTGATTTAGAATATTCTGTATGGTTAAGGCTATCAAGATATGCTAAAAAAATGAAAATGACGCTTTCTGAAACCATCACTTATATGATTGATGAACGGGAAAGTAAAGCGGCTTATGAACACCAAATGTCGGCAATGAAAGAAGGGTTAAAAGATTTATTGAAAAAATAGACCGCACTTTTAAGATAAGATAAAGCCTCCAAAAATGGAGGCTATTTTATTCTTTGAGTTAGTCGATAAGCCGGGTTCTGTCGTTGAACAATCATTCATCTAGGCGTTTATTCACACAAACGCTCAAGCAACCTACCCGAACTCTGAGCGGGCCACCCATTGAGTTCCTATTTGGTCTTGCTACGAGTGGAGTTTACCCTGCTGTGAAATGTTACCACTCACACGGTGCGCTCTTACCGCACCCTTTCACCCTTACCTGTGCTAAAAAGCCATCGGCGGTCTGCTCTCTGCTGCACTTGTCGTAGGCTTTCACCTCCCAGACGTTATCTGGCACTCTGCCCTATGTAGCCCGGACTTTCCTCTCGTCTATTTGTCCCACTAGGTCGTTATAAACGGTTTAGGGCTTCAATAAACCAGCGATTGTTTGGCTAACTCGGAGCGAGAGTATAGCGGAATATCAAGGAAATGCAAGAAAAGCACAATAAAATATCTTGCTAGAGTTCATAAAAAACTTACGCTAAAATAACCGCACTTTTGCTTAATATGAAAGAGGCAACAATGGATTATCTTAAAATCGCACAAGACACCCTCGCGGTGGAACAAAAGGCCTTACTACAACTAAGCCAGCGTTTAGATGAGCAATTCAACCAAGTGGTAGAATTAATTCTAAATTGCGAAGGGCGCTTAGTCGTCGGTGGAATTGGTAAATCAGGGCTGATCGGTAAAAAAATGGTGGCAACCTTTGCTTCCACAGGGACGCCCAGTTTTTTCCTTCACCCCACAGAAGCCTTTCACGGCGATTTAGGTATGCTCAAGCCCATTGATATTGTAATGCTAATTTCCTACAGCGGTGAAACCGATGATGTGAATAAACTTATTCCAAGTTTAAAAAATTTTGGCAATAAAATCATTGCATTAACCAGCAATAAACAATCCACCTTGGCAAAACACGCAGACTATGTGCTAGATATTACGGTGGAGCGTGAGGTTTGCCCGAATAATCTTGCACCGACCACTTCTGCCTTGGTTACACTCGCCTTGAGTGATGCCCTTGCCGTTGCATTAATTACCGCAAGAAACTTCCAACCTGAAGATTTTGCCAAATATCATCCGGGAGGAAGTTTAGGTAAACGCTTGTTATCCCGAGTGAAAGATCAGATGCAAACTAAATTACCTATTGCACAGCTTTCCACCTCATTTGCAGATTGTTTAAGCATTATGAATGAAGGACGTATGGGGGTCGCAATTGTAATGCAAGGCAATGAATTAAAAGGCATTATTACCGATGGTGATATTCGCCGAACGCTCACACGCAATGGTGCGGAAGCCTTAAGTAAAACCGCACAAGAACTGATGACCTCACAACCCAAAACTATCAATGCCAATTGCTATTTAGCGGAAGCAGAAAATGTGATGAAAGAACACAAAATTCATTCATTAATAGTGTTAGATGACGCTAAAAAGGTGGTAGGTTTAATTGAATTTTCGAGCTAATACTATGATTTCAAACGAACAATTACAAAATATCAAACTCGTGATCACCGATGTGGACGGCGTACTCACAGACGGTTTACTCCACTATGATGCCAACGGTGAAGCCTTTAAAAGTTTCCACGTTCGCGATGGTTTAGGCATTCGTATGTTAATGGAAAATGGCGTACAGGTTGCCGTACTTTCTGGGCGAGACTCCCCTATTTTACGCAAACGCATTGCTGATCTTGGTATTAACCTGTTCTTTTTAGGCAAATTAGAAAAAGAAAGCGCCTGTTTTGAATTAATCAAACAAGCTGGCGTAACCCCAGAAGAAACCGCATTTATTGGCGATGATAGCGTGGATCTCCCAGCTTTTGCAGTATGTGGATTATCCTTTGCGGTAGGTGATGCGATGGATTATGTACAAGATTGTGCCGATTACGTGCTACAACGTCACGGTGGTCAAGGCGCATTTCGTGAAATGTCAGATATGATTATGCGTGCGCAAGGAAAAAGTGATGCTTTTGCCACCGCACAAGGCTTTCTCAAAACCGTAGAAAATATGGCACAGTAAAACAATCAAAAAGAAAAGTGCGATTAAAACGAGTCTATCCAAAAACTTAGATTGATTTAATTCAAGGACTGAGTTCTATACTACGCAGAACTGGGGACTTCTAATTTTGCTTGAATAAGCCCTCTTTTTAGATTTCAATTTCTTTACATTAATTACCTATTTCTTATTGGAAAAATCAGAGTAAAATCACGCTTAAGCAATCCCCTTACTTCATCGTAATAAGAGCAATAACTTCATCGTAATAAGAGCAATATTCACCTTGCTTTATTTTCTGTTTCAATCCTAATTTACGTGATTGTTTGTGCCTTCTTAAAAGATATTGTTATCCATTTTGAGTGTAAGGAAAATACAACGATAACCATAATTTTCTTAATAAATCTCAAAAACCTTCTCTAATCATTGCATTTTTATATTATTTCAATAAAAGAAAGTTCTCCGTGCTAATTTCAATAACATCAACAACCGAAATTAGTTCAACTTCTAAGCAGCTTATTATTTTTCACTACACTTTTTCTTTTCGTAATTATTTAGAAGAATTAGAGTTCATTAATAATACGATATACCCAGTTTTCTAGTGGATCTTTATATTTCAGCATTTCTGCCCGCATTTCTTCTAACATTTCCTTTTTCACTTGCTGATATTTGGGATCAGAAAATAAATTATGTAACTCTTCAGGGTCATTACGAACATCGTACAATTCTCCTACATCACTTGCATTAAAGACCAGTTTGTAATCTTTCCTACGCCACATTCTTTGTTCAAAATAAACAAAATGCCCCGCTAGTTGAGCGAGTAGCCCTTTGCGATCATTGGATTTGCTTTTTCGTAAAATGGGCAATAGGCTTTCTCCTTGAAAAGTTTCTGGAATGGTTTGTCCTGCAACATCAAAAACGGTGGAAGTCAAATCGTGCAAATAAACTAAATTATCATCTACTTCGTTGATACGTTGGGATTGTGGATCTTTAATAATCAGAGGAATATTATAGGTAGTATCAAACATAAACTCCCCTTTTTCGATCATTCTATGTGCGCCCATTGCATCGCCGTGATCTGCGGTGGCGACAATAAAACAATCCTGATAAAGATTGTGTTTTTCAAGGAAGTCAAATAAGTCACCAATGGCATCATCAATTAATGTGATATATCCCCAAAATTTGGTTATTACCTCTTTCCAGCGTTCTTCACTGGCTTCCCACATTCCCCACATTTTAGAAATCGTACGATAATGTCCCGGTTTTCCTTCTAAAGGCTTAAAGAAGCTCTGATCTAACACGACGTCTTTTGGATCATACATTGAATAATAAGGCTCCGGTACAATGCAAGGAGTATGTGGTCCCCAAAAATTAATCCAAGTAAAAAAAGGTTTGTGTTGTATTAGCGATTCTTGGATAAAACTTTTCGCTTCATCAATAATAAAATAAGGTAATGTCTGTTCTTTTGTGCCAGAAAGCAAACCACACAGCTCTTGAACGCGTAGATGAGGATTGTCACCAAAATAAGCTAAACTTACTTCAGGTGTTGGGAAACCTTTTTCTGCAAGCCATTCAGGATAACGATTTGGTTGAGTTGGCGCCTGATCGAAGACTAAATTTTTATAAACGCGACTTCCCGGGTAGCCATACCCGTCAAAATTATGCCCTTTAATACCGTAATCTTTTGGTACAGATCGCGTGCCGACGTGCCATTTTCCTGCTACATAGCAATTGTATCCTGCTAATTTACCGATATGAGGCTGTTCAGGAGGCACTTCCCCTATTCCGCCTTTTTCTCCATTACGAATAATGCCGTGTGTGGACGGCATTTGCCCTGTAAATAATGACGTACGTGCAGGTCCACATACTGAAGCTGGCGTGAAAGCGTTGTTAAAACGCACGCCTTCTCGCGCTAGACGATCTAAATTCGGCGTTTTGACAATCTGATGCCCATACGCACCGAGCATATCTTTTCTAACTTGATCTAAAAGAATATAAATTACATTTTTCATTGATTACACCTTTTTCTTATTTCGACCAATTACCACAAATAAAATCACTTGAAGAATAACGTAAGCCGCAAGCACCCAAAGTGGTTTCCCATTTTCTGAAGCAAGCCCAATAGGTGAAAGCAGTGCATAAAGTGAAACCAAACCTAAAGCAAGGGAGGCTACCGTAATATTAATATATTCCCAATTACTTAAATCGACATTGCTTTGGTTAGAGAGATTATCAGCATAAGGCGTTTTTCTGCGTAAGAATAACCCTAAGACTAGCATTAATATGACATCAAAAACAAATAGTGCTGCCATAACATATACAAAATTTACTTTTACATTAAACACCCAAACAATGAGGAAATACAAAATAATATGCACCAATAAAGCAATACGTGCGGCTAATCCTGATACGGTTTTATTAAATAGCCCGACAGCAAATAAAGCAACAATAGGAATATTGACAAAACCGGCAAAACGTTTAGTAAGCAAGAAAATACCCTCTGTACCAAACATTAATAAAGGACCAATAATGATCGTGATAATTGCCATTATTGCTGAAACCTTTTTCGCATAAACAATTAATTCGGTTTCACTGAAGGTTCTTTGCGTTAGTGAAGGTAATAAATCCTTACAATAAATGGTTGCTGCTGAATTTAAGAAGGAATTGAATGTACTTAAAATTGCACCAAATAATGCCGCAATAAAGAACCCTTGTAATACGGTTGGTAATACTCGATTGACTAATTCTGGATAGGACAAATCGATTGGATTTATTCCTTCCCCCAAAATATGAAAACTCAATAAACCCGGTAAATTTAAAATGGTAGGGAGTAAAAGCAAGAAGAGAGCTGCAATCAAAATCCCTTTCTGACCTGATTTTAAATCTTTTGCCCCTAATGCACGTTGCACAATCGCTTGGTTAGTCGTCCAATAAAAAAAGTTTACAATTAAAATGCCTGTAAACATAGCTGGCCAAGGTACCGCATCCGTTGCACTACCGATTGCATTAAATTTTTCAATATGGGTTGTTCCAACAATACGTAGCCCTTCAATGAAACTCCCATTTCCCAAATAAATTAGCGCAAAAATAGGGACTAATATAGCACCAATAACTAAGATAATCGCATTCGCCGTATCTGATACAGCCACCGCTTTTAAACCACCAAAGATGGCATAAATTGCGCCAATAAAACCAATTGCCATCACGGTATAAACAATAGATTCAGCGTAACTCATTCCAAATACGCTTTCTAAGTTAAAAATTTTATTAAACGCAATTGCTCCAGTATAAAGTGCGGTCGGAATTACGATAAATAAATAAAAAATTAAAAATAATCCAGACATAATCAAGCGAGTTTGGCGATCAAAACGACTTTCAAAAAACTCTGGAATGGTGGTATAGCCATTGCGAATATATTTTGGTAATAAATACAGTGCTAAGAAACAAAGTGGAATAACCGATTGAACCGTCCAAGCTATAATGGAAAAATTACCTTTATAGGAATTCGCATTAACGCCGATAATTTGCTCTGTAGATAATGATGTTAATACCATAGAGCAACCAATAACTAAACCACTTAATCCTCGTCCAGCAAGGAAATATCCTTTTGCTGTTGATAAATCATCATTTTTGGTTTTTTGCCAAGCTACCCACGCAACTGCCCCTGTTACAAATAGAAAACTAAAAATCGTCAGCCACATAATAACTTCTCCTCCGTCAATTAACCGTAGATTTAGTTTACTTGGTGGGTAAGAAAGTCAATTATGATGATAGTCATAATTTCACTGTGATGAAGATCACAACTCAGCAAAATAGTTTAATAATAAAAAAGCCTTTCTAATGAAAGGCTTTAAAGAGATAAGAAATTTATTTTTTCTTTTTCGCTTTTGGATTTGGTAAATCTGTAATTGAACCTTCAAATACTTCGGCGGCTAAGCCCACAGATTCATGTAAAGTTGGGTGTGCGTGGATAGTTAATGCAAGATCTTCTGCATCACAGCCCATTTCAATAGCTAAACCAATTTCACCTAGCAACTCACCACCGTTTGTACCGACAATAGCGCCACCGATAATACGGTGAGTATCTTTATCAAAGATCAATTTAGTTAAACCATCTGCGCAATCAGAAGCGATCGCACGACCTGATGCTGCCCAAGGGAATTTTGCAACTTCGTAGTTAATACCTTCAGCTTTACATTCTTTTTCTGTTTTACCTACCCAAGCTACTTCTGGCTCAGTATAGGCAATAGAAGGAATGACTTTCGGATCAAAATAGTGTTTTTGTCCTGCAATCACTTCTGCAGCGACATGACCTTCATGTACCCCTTTGTGAGCAAGCATTGGTTGCCCAACAATATCGCCAATCGCAAAGATATGTGGCACATTGGTACGCATTTGTTTATCCGTATGGATAAAGCCACGATCATCCACTTCTACACCAGCAACATTGGCATCGATCAACTTACCATTTGGTGTACGACCGATTGCAACTAACACGGCGTCATAACGGCGAGTTTCATTCGCTGCTTTGCCTTCCATTGAAACATAAATACCATCTTCTTTTGCTTCAACCGCAGTCACTTTGGTTTCAAGTAATAAGTTGAATTTCTTTTCAATACGTTTTGTGTAGATTTGAACAATATCTTTATCGGCAGCCGGGATCACTTGATCAAACATTTCTACTACGTCAATATTAGAACCTAGTGCGTGATATACTGTTCCCATTTCAAGACCGATAATACCACCGCCCATAATCAATAGATTTTGTGGTACTTCTTTTAATTTTAGTGCATCTGTCGAATCCCAAATACGTGGATCTTCGTGTGGGATAAATGGTAATTGGATTGGACGTGAACCCGCTGCGATAATCGCATTATCAAAATGAATGGTCGTTTCACCTTCTTCACCCGCAACAATGATCGTATTAGGACCTGAGAATTTACCATAACCATTTACGACTTGTACTTTGCGCATTTTAGCCATTCCAGCTAAGCCACCTGTAAGTTGATTGATAACTTTTTCTTTCCAACCACGGATTTTGTCAATATCGGTTTGTGGTTCACCAAATACGATACCGTGTTCCGCTAAAGATTTTGCTTCTTCAATCACTTTTGCAACGTGTAATAAGGCTTTAGATGGGATACAACCAACGTTTAAACACACTCCACCAAGGGTTGAATAACGTTCAACAATAACGGTATCTAAGCCTAAATCCGCACAGCGGAATGCTGCTGAATAACCAGCTGGGCCTGCACCAAGTACAACAACTTGTGTTTTAATCTCTTTATTCATTTTTTACCTCGTTAAATTCTTGCGATTTTTACACCGCACTTTAACTAAACAGCGTTTCCCATTATTAATGAGAAACGCTCAGGAAATTACATTACTAAACGGCGAAGATCGCTTAATACACCATTAATGAAGGTGATAAATCTTGCGCCATCTGCACCATCAATCACACGGTGATCGTAAGAAAGCGATAATGGTAACATTAAGCGTGGTGTGAATTCTTTACCGTTCCACACTGGTGTCATTTCAGATTTAGACACACCTAAAATCGCCACTTCTGGGGCATTTACGATTGGCGTAAATTGTGTACCACCAATACCACCTAAGCTTGAAATGGTGAAACAACCACCTTGCATATCCGAAGCAGTTAATTTACCTGCACGTGCTTTTTTCGAGATTTCCGCTAATTCACGTGAAAGTTCGATAATGCCTTTTTTGTTCACATCTTTAAATACTGGTACAACCAAACCATTTGGTGTATCGACTGCGACGCCAATATTAACGTATTTTTTCAAGATCAAGCTTTGTGCATCTTCGGATAACGAGCTATTGAAGCGTGGATAAGCTTCTAAGGCTTTCGCTACTGCTTTCATAATAAATACAAGTGGGGTAATTTTTACATCAAGTTTTTGTTTTTCCGCAAGCACATTTTGCTCTTTACGGAATTGCTCTAAATCCGTGATATCCGCTTTATCCCATTGTGTAACGTGCGGAATCATTACCCAGTTACGGTGTAAGTTTGCACCAGAGATTTTTTGGATACGACCTAATTCCACTTGTTCTACTTCACCAAATTTGCTGAAGTCCACTTTCGGCCAAGGGAGTAAGCCTAAACCCGCACCATTTGCTGCACCTGTTGATGTTGCAGAGACAGAACCGCTTTCTACGGCTTTCACTGCCGCTTTCACATAAGCTTGAACGTCTTCTTTTAGGATACGACCTTTACGGCCTGTTCCTTTCACTTTATCTAAGTTTACGCCAAATTCGCGCGCTAAACGGCGAACAACTGGTGTTGCGTGAGCAAAACTTGCACTCGCTGTAACTTCTGCTTGGTTAGCCGATTGCGCAGATTGCGCTGCTGGTGCTGGGCTAGCTGCTTGAGTTTGTACGGGGGCTTGTGTAGCTGGTTGTGTCACTGGCGCAGCAGCTAGTGCTGAACCTGCAACTTCAAAACGCATAATCAATGAACCCGTTGAAACTTTATCACCTGATTTCACTAAAATTTCTTTCACTACACCAGCAAATGGGGCAGGCACTTCCATTGAGGCTTTATCGCCTTCAACCGTGATTAATGATTGCTCTTCAGAAATACTATCACCCACGGCAACCATAATTTCAGTCACGTTTACTTCATCACCACCAATATCTGGAACGTGAACGTCTTGCACGCCACCAGAGACTGCTGCAGGTGCAGTTGTCTCCTCAACCGCTGGTTGAGTTGCTGGCGCTGCGGCAGTAGTTTCAAATTTCATCACTAATGACCCCGTTGAAACTTTATCGCCTACTTTAATAAGAATCTCTTTTACTACACCAGCTACAGGCGCAGGCACTTCCATAGAGGCTTTATCACCTTCTACGTTTAAAATAGATTGTTCTTCTGAAACAGAATCGCCTACGCTCACTAAAATTTCAGTCACGTTTACTTCATCGCCACCAATATCCGGAACGTAAATTTCAATCACAGAACCACCCGCACTTTGTGGAGCAGCTGGCGCAGCCTTTTCTTCCACGGCAGGTGCTTGTGCAGCAGCTGCACCTTCTAAAATAAACATCGGTGTACCTGTTGAAACTTTATCACCAACTTTTACTAATACTTCTTTAATGACACCCGCTTCAGGTGAAGGCACTTCCATAGAGGCTTTATCACCTTCAACATTAATTACTGATTGATCAACTTCAACCGTATCACCCGCTTTTACCATTACTTCGGTAACGGTTACTTCATCGCCACCAATATCTGGAATTTGAATTTCTTTAGCCATTTTCTTTTTTCCTCAAAACTCCCCTCACCAAAGCAAGGGGAGCGATGTTAATTATGCGTAAAGTGGATTAATTTTATCTGCATCAATGCCATATTTTGCAATAGCATCTGCCACAACTTTCTTATCAACTGTACCTTGTTTTGCAAGCTCAGTTAATGCGGCGATCACAACATAATGTGCATTCACTTCAAAATGTTCACGTAAGTTTTCACGGCTGTCTGAACGACCAAAACCGTCTGTACCTAATACACGATAACTTTGTGCTGGCACATAAGCACGTACTTGTTCTGCATAAAGCTTGATGTAATCTGTCGCTGCCACAGCCGGTGCATCATTCATTACTTGTGCAATGTATGGTGTTTTGGCTTCTGCTTCAGGGTGTAATAAGTTCCAACGCTCTACATTTGCGCCATCACGTGCAACTTCCGTAAATGAAGTTACGCTATACACATCAGAAGTAACACCAAAGTCATCTGCAAGCAATTTCGCTGCTTCACGAACGTGGCGTAAAATCGCACCTGAACCTAATAATTGAACTTTGCCTTTACCTTGTCCAGTTACCGTTTCAAATTTATAAATACCTTTACGAATCCCCTCTTCTGCCCCTTTTGGCATTGCTGGTTGCTCATAGGTTTCATTTAAGGTTGTGATGTAGTAGTACACATCTTCTTGCTCTGGACCATACATACGGCGAACACCGTCTTGAATAATCACAGGCACTTCAAACGCAAAAGCAGGATCATAAGAAATACAGTTTGGAATAACTGAAGATTGAATATGGCTATGACCATCTTCGTGCTGTAAGCCTTCACCGTTTAGCGTTGTACGACCTGATGTACCACCAATCATAAAGCCACGCGCACGTTGGTCGCCAGCTAACCACATTAAATCACCAACACGTTGGAAACCAAACATTGAGTAATACACAAAGAATGGAATCATTGGCACGTTGTTTGTGCTATAAGAAGTTGCTGCCGCAATCCAAGATGCGGTTGCACCTTGTTCATTAATCCCTTCTTGTAACACTTGACCATCAATGGCTTCACGATAGTAAGAAACTTGTTCGCGATCTTGTGGCGTATAGTTTTGTCCGTGTGGGTTATAAATACCAATTTGACGGAATAACCCTTCCATACCGAAAGTACGCGCTTCGTCTGCAATAATTGGCACAATGTGTTTACCCACAGATTTATTTTTCAACAATACGTTTAATGAACGAACAAACGCCATTGTGGTTGAAATTGGACGAGATTGGGCTTCAAATAATTGGGCAAACTCCTCTAACGCTGGCACTTCAAGCTCATAGGTAAAGCGTGGCGCACGCGTTGGTAAATAACCATTTAATGCTTGACGGCGCTCGTGAAGATATTTGTATTCTTCTGAACCTTCTTCAAACTTGATATATGGTAATTTTTCAATCTCTTCATCGGATACCGCAATATTGAAACGATCGCGAACGTGTTTAACGCCCGACATATCCATTTTCTTAACTTGGTGAGCAATGTTTTTACCTTCCGCTGCATCACCCATACCATAACCTTTAATGGTTTTCACTAATAACACAACAGGTTTATCTTTAACTTGTTTTGCTTTATTGAATGCAGCAAAAACTTTTAATGGATCGTGACCACCACGGTTCAATGCCCAGATTTCATCATCGGTCATTTCAGCCACTAATGCTTCAGTTTCAGGGTAACGTCCAAAGAAGTGTTTACGAACATAAGCACCATCTTTTGCTTTGAAGGTTTGATAATCGCCATCAACCACTTCCATCATTAATTGCAATAATTTACCTGAAGTATCACGTTGTAATAAACGATCCCAACGGCGACCCCAAACAACTTTAATTACTTCCCAGCCACAACCGTTAAATTGCGCTTCTAATTCTTGAATGATTTTGCCATTACCTGTTACAGGCCCGTCTAAACGTTGTAAGTTACAGTTGATAACAAAAACAAGGTTATCTAATTTTTCACGAGCGGCAAAAGCAAGCCCACCACGAGATTCTACTTCGTCCATTTCGCCATCACCTAAGAATGCGTAAACGGTTTGATCTGCGGTATCTTTCAAGCCACGATTATGTAAATATTTTAAGAAACGTGCTTGATAAATGGCATTCAATGGACCAAGCCCCATTGATACAGTTGGGAATTGCCAGAATTCAGGCATTAATTTAGGGTGCGGGTAAGAAGAAAGCCCTTTTCCGTGTACTTCTTGACGGAAATTATCTAGTTGTTCTTCAGTTAAACGTCCTTCAACAAAAGCACGCGCATAAATCCCCGGAGAAATATGGCCTTGGAAGAAAACTAAGTCGCCACCATTTTTTTCGGTACGCGCTTTAAAGAAATGGTTGAAACAAACTTCATAGATTGTCGCAGAAGATTGGAAAGATGACATATGACCGCCAAGCTCTAGATCTTTTTTAGAGGCTCTTAATACCATCATAATTGCATTCCAACGAATTGCACTACGGATACGGCGTTCAAGATCTAAATTACCCGGGTAGTTTGGCTCTTCCTCAACAGGAATAGTATTAATATAATCAGTGGTAACACCCGTTGGTAAAGAGACTGAATTTGCACGTGCGTGCTGCATTAATTGCTCAATAATAAACTGTGCTCTTTCAACACCTTCTTCACGAATTACTGAGTCGATCGCCAATAACCAATCATTGGTTTCGATCGGATCTACGTCATTTCTTAACATTTCTGACATAGTCTTTTCCTTATTTATTAAGTTGAAGTTAAGTTCAATTTCTATCTGAAACTGAACAACGAATGGATAACTAATACTTATATCTGGGCTATTTTACAACTATTAAAACCCGTTTACAAATATTTAACAAAGATTATAAAAAATATAAGATTTGTTGAAATGAGAAAATATTGCTAAGTCTATAGAAAGACAAAAAATTTATGAAAAAATTCCACCGCACTTTAAATAATGAGTAAAGTGCGTAAATGGCTAATCATCTTTTTTACGGATAAACTTGACCGGTGTTTAACCACATTTCTGCATAACAAAAAGCCCATTCACTTAATGTAATGGGCTTGATTATATGAGGTCTTTTATTTTTTCACGACAAGAACAACAGAATCACCCGCAACAACTTCACCTGTTTTTTTCTCAATATGGCTAACTTCATCCATATTAGAAATGACTACTGGGGTAAGTACAGATTTAGCTTTGGCTTCAAGTAATTCTAAATCTAATTCAATAATGGTATCACCACGTTTTACTGTTTGACCTTCTTCGGCAATACGTCTAAAACCTTCCCCTTTTAATTCAACGGTATCAATACCAAAGTGTACGAATAATTCAACACCATCGGTAGATTCCATTGAGAAAGCGTGGTTAGTTTCAAAGATTTTGCCTACAACGCCATCAACAGGGGCAACAAGTTTATTACCGGTTGGGCGAATTGCAATTCCGTCACCCACAATTTTTTCTGAAAAAACCACATCAGGCACATCTTCAATATTCACAATATCACCTGAAAGCGGTGCATAAATCTCTACTTCAACGGTTTTATTGCTTTTTGAACCAAATAATTTATCAAAAAAACCCATTTTTAGTCTCCTACTAAGTGAATGTTTGGGCTATTCTAGCCCAAAACTTGAATAATTGGTATCTAGTTTAATGCTTTTTCTGCTAAAAAATCAGCCACCAATTTTTCAATATCTGCTGCAGTTGGTTGCGCTAAGGCTTTCTCTGCCAAGACTTTAGCATCTTGATAATTTACATTACGGATTAATTTTTTGATTCTTGGCACAGAAATGGCACTCATACTGAACTCGTCTAAGCCCATACCGAGTAATAATAAAGTGGCTCTCTCATCACCTGCTAGCTCACCACACATTCCTGTCCATTTACCTTCTGCGTGAGAGGCATCAATCACTTGCTTAATTAAGCTCAATACAGATGGTGTCATTGGGTTATATAAATGAGAAATTAACTCGTTACCGCGATCTACTGCAAGGGTATATTGTGTTAAATCATTAGTACCGATACTGAAGAAATCCACTTCTTTCGCTAAGAATTTCGCATTTACTGCGGCTGATGGGGTTTCCACCATTACACCAATTTGAATATTCTCATCAAACGCCTTACCTTCATTACGTAACTGCTCTTTTAATCGTGTAATTTCTTCTTTTAAGGTACGAATTTCTTCCACAGAAATAATCATTGGGAACATTACTGCTAATTTACCGAAAGCAGACGCTCTTAATACCGCTCTTAATTGAGCATGTAAAATTTCTTTACGGTCTAACGCAATACGAATCGCACGCCAGCCTAAGAATGGGTTCATTTCTTTTGGTAGGTTCAAATAAGGTAATTCTTTATCCCCACCAATATCCATCGTTCTTAATACAACTAAACGGCCATTCATTGCTTCAACGACTTCTTTATAAGCAATAAATTGTTCTTCTTCTGTTGGAAGTTGATCGCGATCCATAAACAAAAATTCTGTGCGATATAAACCTACGCCTTCCGCACCATTACGATCAGCTCCTTCTACATCACGAATCGTACCGATATTTGCTACCACATCAACACGATGTCCATCTAAAGTAAGTGCTGGTAAATCTTTTAATTTAGCTAATTCTGCTTTCTCTTCCGCTAATTGGGCTTCTAAGGCTTTTAAGCGTTCAATTTCATCTTGGCTTGGATTCACATAAACACAATTATTCACCGCATCAAGAATTAAGAAATCTCCCGTATTTACTTGCTGCGTAACCGTATTTGTTCCCACAATGGCCGGCAATTCTAACGAACGCGCCATAATAGAAGTATGAGATGTTCTACCGCCAATATCTGTAATAAAACCAAGCACTTTGTCAAGGTTAAGCTGTGCAGTTTCTGATGGCGTTAAATCATAAGCCACAAGAATGGCTTCTTCGTTAATCTCACCCAGATCAACAATGTGCATACCTAAAATATTCTTGATTAAACGATTACCAATATCGCGAATATCTCCTGCACGTTCTTTTAAATACTCGTCATCAATTTCTGATAACATTGCCACTTGCTGATCAATAATTGTGCTTGCGGCAACACCCGCATTCACTTTATTAGAACGTAAATAATCAATGATTTCTTCTTCTAATTCTTCATCTTCCAAAATCATTAAGTGACCTTCAAAGATCGCGGCTTTTTCTTCACCTAATGAAGCATAAGCACGATCTTTAATTGCGGTTAATTGCTCAATGGCTGCATTGCGTCCTTCATAAAAACGTGCAACCTCAGCGTCAACTTGGTCGTCTTGAATTTTTTGCGTATCAAGTACGATTTTTTCTTCTTTTAAAACAAGCGCTTTACCGAAAACAATACCGGGTGATGCTGGAATACCTGAAATCATAATGACCTTCCGAACTAATAATTAAATTTGGCTATAAATAGAACAATAGCCACAAACGAACTTTTTCTAGGAAGTAAAATTTGTGGCTAATGATGTGATTACTCTAAAGTAGGAATTAATGCAACTAAATGATCTACTGCTTTTTGCTCATCTTCACCTTCAGCAGAAATGGTGATCACCGTACCTTGAGTCAAACCTAAAGTTTGTAATTTGAAAAGGCTTTTTGCACTTGCACTTTTGCCCCCAGAAGTTACTGTAATGTCTGAAGCAAAGGCTTTTGCTTCTTTTACGAACTGCGCTGCTGGGCGAGTATGTAAACCATTTGGAGCAATAATTTCAACATCTTTTGAGTACATAGTAAAATCCTCTTAATCATTGTTTGAGTATAAATTTTGTTTTGACATCAAACAGCAACAACGGCTGTTCAATTATGTATTTATTTCATCTCTAAAAATAAATCTCGAAATAGTATTCAACTTAACACAATAATAATCAACCCCAATCGCTATAAAATTTGAACTAAATCACAAAAAAACACTTAAAGCGACGGTTTTTTATGCGGTTATTAACCTTTATTTAACCATTGCCTTAACTGAAAAGTGTCTATGATCTTTTGTTTCTAACAAACTCTCAATTAAATTATGATAGTTTTTAAATCTTACTGGATCAATTTTTCCTTGCTCTACAGCCTCACGCAAGGCGCACCCCGGATCATTCAAATGTTTACAATCCCTAAATTTGCAAGTACCTAACACGTATTGGAATTCGCGGTATCCTTTTGTGATTTGATCGGCATCTAAATGCCATAAACCAAACTCTCGAATCCCCGGTGAATCGATCAAATTTCCTCCTTGTGGTAAATGGTACAGGCGAGAAGAGGTTGTGGTATGACGTCCTAATCCCGATCCTTCACTCACAGTTCCAACCTGAGCATTAACATCAGGCAAAATACTGTTGATTAAACTGGATTTCCCTACGCCTGATTGTCCGACAAAAATAGATGATCCGTTAGACAAAAGTGCGGTAAGATTTTGCATATTTTCGCCAGTTTTTGCGGAAATCATCAGCGTTTGATAACCAATTTTTTCATAAACCTTAAGCTGATTTTCTACTGCGCTTCGCTGAGTTTGAGAGAATAAATCAGCTTTATTAATCACGATCACTGCAGGAATTCTCGCATTTTCACACACCACCAAATAGCGATCGACAATATTCCAAGACAAATCTGGCACAACGGCTGACACAATAATAATGCGATCAATATTGGCAGCAATAACCTTTAATCCATCATAATAATCTGGGCGAGCAATCTCGTTACGACGTGGATGAATTGCTTCAATCACGCCACTTACTCCTTGCAATTGCTCATTGCCCTCTCGCCATACGACATTATCCCCAACAACCACATTAGCTAAAGTGCGGCGTAAATTACAACGAAAAATTTGCCCTTGCTCATTTTCTACATCAGCGTGTAAAGAATAGCGCGTTACCACTGTACCTTCTTGCGTTGGACCTAGCATTTCATCTTGCCACTGAATTTCTTTACTTTCCTTCAATTTGTGACGTTGTAATGTTTTTGCGTTGTTAGAACGAATTCTACGTTGCTGATTGTAAGTTAATTTTTGTTTGCTCAAAGATAAATCCTTAAAGTGGGGTTGATTTTCGGTTAAACTATTCCGAACTCATCAAAATAACACTGATATAGGATACCCTAATGCAATTAGATAAACAAAACCTTATTTGGATTGACTTAGAAATGACGGGCTTAGATCCAGAAAAAGAACGCATTATTGAAATCGCCACCATTGTCACAGATAAAAATCTTAATATTCTTGCTGAGGGGCCTGTGCTTGCAATTCATCAGCCCGATAGTCTACTTGCCAAAATGAGTGATTGGTGTCAAAAAACTCATCGTGAAAACGGCTTAATTGAACGTGTAAAACAAAGTAAACTCAGCGAACGTGCCGCGGAATTACAAACTTTAGATTTTCTCAAAAAATGGGTACCCAAAGGGGCTTCCCCAATTTGTGGCAATAGCGTGGCACAAGATAAACGCTTTCTATTCAAATATATGCCCGAACTGGCCAACTATTTTCATTATCGTCATCTTGACGTTAGCACGCTCAAAGAGCTTGCCTCACGTTGGAACCCAGAAATGTTAAAAGGATTTAGTAAGAAAAATACGCATCTTGCTTTAGATGATATCCGTGAATCTATTGCCGAGCTAGCTTATTATCGAGAGCATTTTATCAAAATGCCTTAGCCTATTTATTATTTAGGAAGAGGAGATCCTTGCTTTCTGATCAATAACTAAACAAGCAATCAACTTTTTTATAATTTTACTTGCGGGCGTAAAAATTTTTCGTATAATACGCCCCGTTCCTTACGGAATATGCGGGAATAGCTCAGTTGGTAGAGCACGACCTTGCCAAGGTCGGGGTCGCGAGTTCGAGCCTCGTTTCCCGCTCCAATTTTCTTATCTCTTGCGGGAATAGCTCAGTTGGTAGAGCACAACCTTGCCAAGGTTGGGGTCGCGAGTTCGAGCCTCGTTTCCCGCTCCAAATTTTCTTCCTATTATAATTTACCAAAATTAACGTAGTATTTTTATTCTATCCTTTCTAATCTGCTCTAATAATTCAACTAACAAAAAACGATAGCTCGAAATCGAACTATCGTCTTTTTACATCAAAATAACCTTTATATTAAACGCTATTTCCCATTCTCAACCCATTTTCCCTCAATATAATCAACACGCCATTTTGTGGCTTTACCATTTTTTTCTGACGTAACATATTGACGTTTTTCTTTTCGGCTAAAACGTACAATCGCTTCATTACCTTCAGGATCTTTCTGTGGTGCATCGGCCAAATATTGTAACTTCTCAGGTAAACGATCACGATATTGTGCTAATTCAGCCACTTTTGCTGCACGAGTTTCACGTGATTTTGGAAAATTATGCGCAGACATAAACACGCCACTTGCCCCATCACGCAAAACAAAATAAGCATCTGAATTTTCACATTTTAACTCTGGGAAATGTACAGGCTCTTCTTTAGGTGGTGCAACTTCACCATTTTTTAAGATTTTACGCGTGTTATCACATTGGGTACAAGCCATATATTTACCAAAGCGCCCTAATTTTAAGTGCATATCCGCACCGCACTTATCACATTCAACAATCGGACCATCATAGCCTTTAATTTTAAACTCACCTTGCTCCACGACGTAGCCATCACAATTTGGATTATTCCCACAGACATAAAGTTTACGTTGCGGATCAATAATATAGCTATCCATTGCCGTACCACATTTCGGGCAACGTTTGCGTTCCATCAGCGCTTTCGTTTCGGAAGCTTCGTCCAGAACGTTTAATAATTCGGCTTCAGGAATTAAATTTATCGTGGTTTTACACCGCTCTTTTACTGGTAAGGCATAGCCTGAACAGCCTAAAAATACCCCAGTACTGGCAGTGCGAATTGCCATTGGGCGACCACAAGTTGGGCATTTAATATCGGTTAGCACAAGGCTATTTGGCTTCATTCCGCCTTCTAGTTCGTCTAATTCGGCTTGACTAAGTTGTGCGGAAAAATCTTTAAAGAATTGATTTAATTCTGTTTTCCAATTTTTTTCTCCACTAGCAATTTGATCCAGCACATCTTCCATATTCGCGGTAAAATCATAGTTCATTAAATCAGCAAAAGATTGATTAAGCCGATCTGTCACAATTTCGCCCATTTTTTCTGCATAAAAACGACGGTTTTCTACACGTACGTAGCCACGTTCTTGAATGGTTGAAATAATTGCTGCGTAAGTAGAAGGACGACCAATACCACGCTTCTCTAGCTCTTTGACTAATGCCGCTTCGCTAAAACGTGCTGGTGGCTTGGTGAAATGTTGCTGTGGAATTACCTCTTTTAAATTTAGCTGATCGTTCACCGCAACATCGGGTAACACTTGATCTTCGGCGCTTTTACTCATTGCTGGTAACACCTTTGTCCAACCATCAAAACGCAAAATACGCCCTTTTGCTTTCAAGCTATAATCCCCGGCGGTTACCGTGAGCGTTGAGCTATCATATTGCGCTGCTGGCATTTGACAAGCAACAAATTGGCGCCAAATAAGATCATATAAACGTACCGCATCTTTTTCCATTCCTTGTACATCTGCTGCTAATATACGGACATCAGAAGGACGAATGGCTTCGTGTGCTTCTTGGGCATTTTCCTTGCTAGAATAAAAATTTGGCTTGGCCGGTAAATAGGCCTCACCATAATGGGAGCCAATATAATCACGCACCATATTTAACGCATCTTTACTCAAATTTGTGCTATCGGTACGCATATAAGTGATATAACCCGCCTCGTATAAACGTTGCGCTAGCATCATCGTTTTTTTCACGCCAAAATTTAGGCGAGTGCTTGCTGTTTGTTGCAAGGTTGAAGTGATAAAGGGCGCTTTCGGTTTGGAGCTGGTTGGTTTGGTTTCTAAATCAGAAACGATATAGTCAGATTTTTGTAAAAAATCCACCGCACTTTGTGCTTGTTGCGCATTCTTCGGCTCAAATTTTTTACCGTTAAAACTGGTTACATCAAGGCGTAAGCCAATTTTCTGTGCGGTTTCCGTTTGCACCGCAACTTCCCAATATTCTTCAGGTTGAAATGCCTTGATTTCTCGTTCACGCTCAACTAACAGCTTTACTGCCACGGACTGCACTCGCCCAGCGGATAAGCCACGGGCGACTTTTTTCCATAACAGTGGCGATACCATAAAGCCCACCACGCGATCAAGGAAACGACGTGTTTGTTGTGCATTAACACGATCAATATTTAAATGTTCTGGATGCTCAAAGGCTTGCTTAATGGCATTTTTCGTGATTTCATTAAATACCACTCGACTAAAACGCTTATCATCACCACCAATCACTTCACGCAAATGCCAGGCAATCGCTTCTCCCTCTCTATCCAAATCGGTAGCAAGGTAAATATGATCCGCTTTTTTAGCGAGATATTTCAGTTCTGCAACCACTTTTTCTTTGCCCGGTAAAATCTGATAGTTTGCTTTCCAGCCGTGATAAGGATCAATCCCCATTCGTTTTACTAAGGCATTACGTTCTTTTTCTTGCTTAATGGCTTGTTTTTCTTCCGTGCTTAATCCTTTGGTGGAAATTGGTTTGGCTTTCTCTCCCGTACTTCCCGCGGTTGGCAAATCACGAATATGTCCCACACTGGATTTTACAATATAATCTTTTCCTAAATACTTATTAATGGTTTTCGCTTTGGCTGGCGACTCCACTATCACTAAAGATTTACTCATCTTTTTCTTTACCTAATTTCTGCTAACTTGTGTAAAATTGCCCGATATATTGCGGACTATCTTATGTAAGGTCAATCATTTTTTTAAAAAAGGAAGCATAAATGGATAAACTGAATGCAATTTCTGTCTTTTGTAAAGTGGTAGAAACGCAAAGTTTTACCCAAACAGCAATTCAACAAAATATCTCTGTTGCGATGGCAAGTAAGCTGGTTTCCCAACTGGAAGAACAGCTTAAAACGCGCCTGTTACAACGTACGACAAGAAAGATCGTTCCCACTGAAGCTGGGCTACTTTATTATCAACGTTGTTTGCCGATTCTGGAAGACTTACAAGATGCGGAAGCAAGTATCAGTAATCTTGCAACTACGTTGCAAGGTAAGTTGCATATTTCTGTGCCACGTGATTTTGGCTTGCGTTTTATTGCCCCCAATTTGGGGCTATTTCTGCACGCCCACCCTAATCTTGAAGTTGATATTGAATTTAACGATCGTTTAGTGGATTTAATTACCGAAGGATTTGATCTCGCCTTACGCATTGGCAATCTGCAAGATAGCTCATTGGTGGCAAAAAAAATTGCTCGTTCAACAATGCATATCGTAGGTTCGCCAGATTATTTCGCAAAAAACGGCGTGCCACAGACCCCGGAAGAATTATATCAGCACAAAATAATGCTGTATAAATCCAACAATAATCAAATATTTTGGGAATTTATTAATGGAACAAGAATTGACCGTTTACGCATTCAGTCTGATGTAATGTGTAACAGTGGCTTGGCATTGGCTGAATTAGCGAAATCAGGACTAGGCATTGTGAATTTACCGCGTTTTCTAATTGAAAATGAATTAACTTCGGGAGAATTAGTCGAAGTCCTTGCAGATTACCCACAGCATCAGATTGATTTAAACATTGTCTATCCTCACCGCCGTCATCTTGCGGCTAAAGTAAAAGCGTTTATTGATTTTTTAAGCCGACTTGGTTTATGCCAAGAAGATATTGCAAAATAGAAAGATCTCTCGGCAATAACGAAATAAAAAGTGCGGTATTATTTTTAAAAATTTTCCCCTTCTATTTATATAAAAGGGGAAACACATTTTTAACGCAACGTTCCGCAATTAATACAGTATAAATACTGCCCTTTTGGATCGTTAAATTGACTCAATTGGTTAAGTTGTTGTTTTACTTCACCGAATGGTTTTGCTAAGCCAAGGGAGCTGAATAATTGTTGTTGTACGCCTTTGCCAAAGCCTTTCATCAATGTATCGAATAGAGAATCATTACGTTCGATTAACCATTCTACACTAAATTCTTTGGCAGGTTGCTCGCCTTGTTTTGCCTGAGCTAATTCTGTTGCCTTCGCTACCGCACGATCAAAATCGCCCAGTTCGTCCACTAATTTATTTTGCAATGCCTCCGCGCCTAACCACACTTGACCTTGTGCAATTTTATCCACCTCAGGTTTAGCCAACTGGCGACCTTGGCTCACAAGAGAAAGGAATTTATCGTAGCCGTGTTCAATTTCAAGTTGATAAATATCACCTTTTACTTTTGAAATACCACGAAAAGAAGACTGCTGGCTTAAAGGCGAGGTTGCTACGCCATCGGCATTCACGCCAATTTCTGCTACCGCTTTCTCGAAAGTAGGAACAATTGAAAAAATACCGATTGATCCCGTAATGGTATCCGCATCAGCGAAAATATAATCAGCAGTACTCGCAATCCAATAACCGCCTGAAGCAGCCATAGCCCCCATTGATACCACCACTGGCTTCCCTGCTTGTTGTAAATGGACAATTTCCTGACGAATAATTTCCGAAGCAAAGGCGCTTCCACCGGGGCTATTAATGCGTAAAATCACCGCTTTAATTTTTTTATCTTCATAAGCCTGACGCAACAACGTCGCGATAGTATCACCACCAACGCCATTTTCATCAGTTTCACCATCAATAATAGCCCCTTCAACATTAACTACTGCAATACGATTTTCCCCTTCACCGTCTATGCGATCAGGTAACGCAGTCAAATAGCGATCAAATGGCAGTAGCTTTGCTTCACCCTCTACATTTTTACCAAAAAGTGCGGTGAGTTTTTTCGCTAACGTAAAACGATCAGCGAGTTGCGTAACGAATTTTTGCTGTTGAGCATACGCGGTGAGATCACCATTTAACGCTTTTAAATGGGCAAAATATTGCTCTGCTTCAGGTAATATGTCAGCGACAGGAATTTGACGATTGTCCGCAATCAGCGTTTTATAATCTGTCCACATCGCACTTAACCAACGCTGCATATTGGCTTTTGCTTCTGGCGACATATCGTTACGCAAAAACGGTTCAACGGCAGATTTATAAGTCCCGACACGAAAAATATGTGGCGTAATTTTTAACTTATCAAGCAAATCTTTGTAATACAGATTGTCCACTGCCAAGCCTTGAATTTCCACCGCACCAATTGGGTTGAGATAGATTTCATCCGCATAACTTGCTAGCACATATTGTTTTTGTGAATAACTATCTGCATAAGCAATCACAGGCTTACCACTTTGTTTAAATTCATTAATCGCATTGCCCACATATTTGATCGCGGGTAAATCTGCTCCTTCAAAGCGGTTTAGATCTAACACCAAGCCTTTAATGCGTGGATCATTGATCGCAGATCGAATGCTATATACCAAATCAAATGTTGAAATTTGACGTGGTACATATTGGGAATCCACTTCTTTCAGCAAATCTTGCAAAGAGTGAATTTCTTCTCGGTTATCCGCTAAATACCCCTCTAAATTAAGTAATAATGCCCCTTCATCTGCACCAAGTGGGGCTTGTGTTTCTTTATTTGCATTTGTCAGCAAACCTACCATTGCAAAAACAAAGAGTACAAAAACAAGGAAGACTAAATTCATCACAACATTACGAATAAAATTTAATCCTCGCCATAGCATTGAGCCTAATTTCATCAGCGACTTCATAAATTTCCTTATTATTTAACGTTATTTAAGAAAGCGTATCATAAACAGATTAACCAGCAAATGCGACTAATTCTTTATAGCACCGCTATTTTTATCAGCGCTAGTTTATTTTCTCGATCAGGATCGTAAACGTTGCCAAAAAATCACCGTACTTAACATAATTTTGCTATGGTTGTTTTCAATACAAGGAGATGGTAATGCTGAATTTATTTAAACGCCCAATTGAAATAGAAACGGTAGAAGCTTGGGCAAAACTGTTGGAAGATATTGCCAAAGTTGCGATACTTGCTGTGCCTATGATAATATTCGGTCAAAATGGTGTACTCTTTAAGATTGCGAGTAGTTTCACATTAATGTTTGTGAGTTATGCGACACTCGTACTAGGAAAACAGTTACGAAAGCACAAATATCAACTATCAAAGGAGGATTAAATGGAACTAACGATTGGACTACTTGTTCTATTAGGCATAGTTTTAGCTTTTGGTGCTGGCATTAATCACACCATAAAACAAGCAGAAAAAGAAGATAAAAAAAACTGATTCTATCAGCCCCTAATACTAAGGGGCTTTTTACCACACAAATATAATACAAAAATTTATGCGATAATCCATCGCATATTGCATAACAAGAATAATTATAAAAGGACTGATTATGGATGCTTTAACCCTACTCACTTCACGCCGTTCTAATAAAAAACTCTTTGCACCGGCACCAAGCAAAGCACAACTTGAACAGATTTTCCAAGCGGCATTACACGTCCCCGATCACGGAAAGTTACAGCCTTATCGCTTCGTGGTGATCGAAAAAGAAGGATTAACTCAATTAGGCGATTTACTAAAAAATGCGGTACAAGAATTTAATTTAGGTGAAGAGCGGTTGAAAAAAGCAGAAAATTTACCAAATCGTGCGCCAATGATCATTGCAGTGATCGCTAAAATTCAAAAAGATATTGCTAAAGTACCCGCTTGGGAACAAATGCTGACCGCTGGCTGTGCAACTTATGCAATGCAACTAGCGGCTAATGCACAAGGCTTTGACAATATTTGGGTAACCGGCCCTTGGGTTGATGGTTCAGACTTGCGCCAAGCCTTTCATTGTGAAAATTCAGACAAAATTGTTGCATTCATTATGCTTGGCACTGCTGAAGAAAAAATCAACCGAGAATCCAAACAGATCAATTTGGAACAATTCGTCAGCTATTTATAGCATATGAAAAAGTAACAAAAAATCACCGCACTTAGAAAATGCGGTGATATTACTTATTTCCTAAACACTCTCACATTCCCAAACCCATTTTCTTTCAAATAAAGCGCTTGGAGTTTACTCATTACGCCGCGTTCGCAGTAAAGGACGTAATTTTTATGTTGGTCAAGTTCTGGAAATAGGGAAGAAAGTTTATAGAATGGGATTAAACGCACTTCTTGCCCTTCGAGTTCTAATGGGTTTTCATCTGTTTCTTCAGGGCTACGGATATCAATGACAATATCGTCTTCGCCTAATACAGAAATCGTATCCACTTCAACCACGTCTTTTTCCGTTTGTTCTGCAATTTGACGAATATCTAAATATTGTGCATTTTGCACCGCACTTTCTAACACGCTGAAATCAAAATGATTTTCTTCGCTAAGAATTTTTTCACGCACCGCTTTAACCGTTGGATTTTTTGAAATTACGCCACAAAATTCAGGCATTGATTTAGCAATATCTTCTGTGCCGATTTCTTTTGCCATTGCAATAATTTGTTCCTTATCGTGGGTGATAAGTGGACGTAATACTAAAGCCTCTGCGGCTTCATCAATCAAGCGTAAATTGGTCAGTGTTTGGCTGGAAACTTGGCCAAGCGCCTCCCCAGTAACAATCGCTTGAATCCCGAAACGCTCTGCCACTTTACTTGCGGCACGCACCATCATTCGTTTTAACACCACACCCATTTGCCCGTTATCAATCTTTTCTAAAATTTCTGCTACCACAGGTTCAAAATTGATTGCAACAAAACGCACTTTGTGCGAGCCACTAAAGCGATGCCAAATGTGATAGGCCATTTGTTTCACACCAATTTCGTGTGCCGCGCCGCCAAGATTAAAGAAGCAATAATGAACGCGTGAGCCGCGGCGAATCAGCATATAGCTCGATACCCCTGAGTCAAAACCGCCAGAGATAAGTGAAAGCACATCTTCTTGTGTACCAATAGGATAACCACCTAGCCCCGTATGGCGTGCTTTCACCAACATCATTTTGTCGTCTTCAATATCAATGCGAACAGTCACATCAGGGTTGCTGAGTTTCACTTTTGCACTGGCAATGTGTTGATTTAATCCACCACCAACATAACGCTCCACATCAAGGGAAGAAAAATCGTGCTTTCCTTTACGTTTTACACGTACACAAAAGGTTTTATTTTCAAGTAGATGTGCAACATCTTGCAAAGTTTGTTGGAAAATATCTTGCACGTTGTTAAATGGTTTTTCTTCCACTTCAAGAAAATGGTGAATGCCCGGAATTCGCCCTAATAATTCAATTAATAATGCGCGATTTTCTGCATTTTTTGACCGCACTTCGATATAATCCCAGTGTTTCACCACGGCGACAGTATCATCATATTTATTCAAAATATTGCGAATATTCCCTGTAAGAATTTTAATAAAGCGTTTACGCACGCTTTCACTTTTAATCATAATTTCAGGGAAAAGTTTAATAATAAATTTCATTAGAATACTTCTATTTCAAGCAAAAATTGGGCGATATTGTACAACATCTTTTGCAAATCCCCAATTTTTCTCGCTGTTTTCTCCGCAATGCAAGATAAACAAAAGTGCGGTGCTTTTTCTGTGATTTTTTGTGCAACAATCTCGCTATATGCTTTAACAAGTCCATAAAAATACAGTACAATGTGGCATTTATTCAGGTTGGATTTAGGAAAAACAAATGGCACGCAAACCAACAAAAGATGAACATAGCTTAGATTTTGAAGCCACCTTAACTCAATTAGAGAGCATCGTTGCGCGTTTAGAAAGTGGTGAATTGCCCTTAGAACAGGCTTTGCAGGATTTTGAAAACGGCATTAAGCTGGCACAATTAGGTCAAGCGCGCTTACAACAAGCGGAACAACGCATTCAAATTTTGCTTTCAAAAAGCGATAAAGCAGAATTGAGCGACTATCAACATAACGAATAAGCAACTCAACAAATAAGCCACTGCTATGGATCAATTTGCACAGGATTTACAACAAGTTCAACAACGGATCAATCAATTTCTCGAACAACAATTTGAGCAAATTGATACGCATCCATCCCCCCTTGCTCGCGCAATGAAATATGCCCTTTTGCTAGGTGGAAAGCGTGTGCGTCCATTCTTGGTGTATGCCACAGGCAAAATGTTAGGTGCAGAACTCGTGCATTTAGATTATGCCGCAGCAAGCATTGAAGCAATTCACGCTTATTCCTTAGTCCACGATGATTTGCCTGCAATGGATAACGATACGCTCCGCCGCGGTCACCCAACTTGTCATATCGCCTTTGATGAAGCTACCGCTGTTCTTGCAGGTGATGCTTTACAAGCCTTTGCCTTTGAATTACTCAGCCAAACGCCTAATTTGTCAGCCGAACAACGTGTTGCTTTAATCGCAGAATTAGCAAAAGCCTCAGGTGTACAAGGAATGTGTTTGGGGCAAAGCCTAGATTTACAAGCAGAACATCAGCAAGTCAGCTTAGCTGAATTAGAAAGAATTCATCGCAACAAAACAGGTGCATTATTGCGCTGTGCGTTAAAAATGGGCTTTCTTTGTTCGCCATATTTTGCCGATCAACAACTTTGCCAACAGCTCGAACGCTATGCCGATGCCATTGGGCTAGCCTTCCAAGTACAAGATGATATTTTAGATATTGAAGGAGAAAGCGACGTAATCGGCAAAACCGTAGGCGCTGATTTAGCCGCAGATAAAAGCACTTACCCGAAATTACTAGGCTTACAAGGGGCGAAAGAAAAAGCACAAGAACTGCATCAACAAGCCCTTAATGCTTTAGCGGAATTATCTTTTGATAGCTCCCCCTTAAAGGCGTTGAGCGAATTTATTGTAACAAGAAAAAATTAATATATTGGACACCGCCTAAGCCTTATTCAGTTAAAGTGCGGTCGAAATTTAACCCTTTTTGGATTTGATTAACAATGGAAAAATATCCTCTTTTATCACTGATTAATTCACCGGACGATTTGCGTCTTTTAAATAAAGATCAACTTCCCCAACTTTGTAATGAATTACGCGGATATTTGTTAGAAAGTGTTAGTCAAAGTAGCGGACATTTGGCATCAGGTTTAGGCACGGTAGAACTCACGGTTGCCTTGCATTATGTGTTTAATACCCCATTTGATCAGCTTATTTGGGATGTAGGGCATCAGGCCTATCCGCATAAAATTCTCACTGGACGCCGCGATAAAATGTCCACCATTCGTCAAAAAAATGGACTTCATCCTTTTCCTTGGCGTGATGAAAGCGAATTTGATGTGCTAAGCGTGGGGCACTCTTCTACCTCAATCAGTGCTGGGCTTGGTATTGCCGTTGCGGCAGAAAAAGAAAATGCAGGACGTAAAACCGTTTGTGTGATTGGTGATGGGGCAATTACCGCTGGAATGGCCTTTGAAGCACTCAATCACGCCGGTGCATTGCACACCGATATGTTGGTGATTCTCAACGACAATGAAATGTCCATTTCCGAGAACGTGGGAGCGTTGAATAACTATCTTGCTCGCCTATTTTCTGGCTCTTTCTATTCTACCTTGCGTGAAGGCGGTAAAAAAATTCTCTCTGGCGTGCCGCCTATTAAAGAGTTTGTCAAAAAAACGGAAGAACACGTTAAAGGCTTTGTTTCCCCTATCGGCACAATGTTTGAAGAGCTAGGCTTTAACTATATTGGTCCAATTGATGGACATAATGTGGATGAATTAATTAGCACATTAAAGAATATGAGCAGCTTAAAAGGTCCGCAGTTCTTGCATATAAAAACCAAAAAAGGCAAAGGCTATGCCCCCGCGGAAAAAGATCCTATTGGTTTTCACGGTGTGCCAAAATTCGATCCTTCGAGTGGAAAATTGCCTAAATCCACCACCCCAACCTATTCACAAATTTTTGGCAACTGGCTATGTGAAATCGCTGAACAAGATCCAAAATTAATCGGCATCACCCCAGCTATGCGTGAAGGGTCAGGAATGGTGGAATTTTCCAACCGTTTTCCACAGCAATATTTTGATGTTGCCATTGCCGAACAACACGCGGTTACCTTCGCCGCAGGCTTAGCGATTGCAGGTTTTAAACCTGTCGTCGCCATTTATTCGACGTTCTTACAACGTGCCTACGATCAGGTCATTCACGATGTGGCTATTCAAAATCTTCCCGTGTTATTTGCCATTGACCGTGCAGGCGTAGTTGGTGCAGACGGGCAAACTCATCAAGGGGCATTCGATATCAGCTTTATGCGCTGCATTCCAAATTTAGTGATTATGACCCCTAGCGATGAAAATGAATGTCGCCAAATGCTTTATACGGGCTATCAATGTGGTAAACCTGCTGCAGTACGCTACCCTAGAGGCAACGCTATCGGCGTTTCACTTGAGCCATTAGCAATGCTGCCTATCGGAAAAGGTAAAATTCTGCGTGAAGGGGAAACGATCGCTATTTTAAATTTTGGTACGTTGTTGCCAAATGCCAACGCAGTGGCTGAAAAATTAAACGCGACCCTTGTAGATATGCGATTTGTTAAACCAATTGATGAAACCTTAATTCAACAACTGGCTGACACTCACGCTTTATTGGTTACACTTGAAGAAAACGCGATTCAAGGCGGAGCAGGGAGCGCAGTGGCTGAAGTGCTAAATTCTCAGCACAAAACTACCGCACTATTGCAATTAGGCTTGCCCGATTTCTTCATTCCACAAGGTACGCAGCAAGAAATTTTGGCAGACTTGAAACTGGACGCACAAGGTATTGAAGCACAAATCACAACATTTTTACAAAAACGTAAAAAAATTTAAAATAGTTGTGAACTATTCCGCGCCTAGTGAGTCTTAGTAAATGCTAGTGCACTGCAAATTGCAGTTGTCTTTTTCAAACTAATTTTCTTATTTAAGACCTCTCCGCCACCTGATTTTCGTGTGGCGGTTTTTTTATATGCAAAACTTGTTAAAAAACCACCGCACTTACTTTTCCACTCAATGATCAACTCGCGCCACTTTTCTTTTCTTCCAACATTTCCCAACGGGCAAATGCTTGTTCTAACGCCTGCTCTGCTTCAGCAAGTTGTTGGAGTTTGTCTGTGGTGTATTGGTGATCTTGCTGGAAAAAATTGGGATCAGAGACTTCCGCTTGAAGTGCGGTGATTTTTTCTTCCAAATTTTCCAATTTTTGCGGCAATTGTTCTAGCTCTCGTTGCTCGTTGTAAGAAAGTTTCACGGGGCGATGTTTTACTGGCTTATGTGAAACCTTGTTAAGTTCCAGCACGCTTTCTGCTTTTTTCTCTTTCGCTTTTTCCGCTTCTTTCAAGGCAAATACATTCGCTTGTTGCTGTTTCGCATCGTGGAAACCGCCCACATATTTGTTAATAATCCCATTGCCTTCAAAAATGTAGCATTCTGTTGCTGTGTTATCAATAAATTGGCGATCGTGGCTCACAATCAGCAACGTGCCTTGATAATCAGCCAGTAATTCTTCCAATAATTCTAAGGTTTCCACATCCAGATCATTGGTTGGCTCGTCCAAAATCAGTAAATTATTTGGTTTAAGCAATAATTTTGCTAATAACAAGCGGTTACGTTCTCCCCCTGAAAGGGCTTTCACTGGCACCATTGCCCGTTTTGGTGGAAATAAGAAATCTTGCAAATAACCTAAAACGTGGCGTTTTACCCCATTAACTTCAATATCTTGTTTGCCATCTGCAACATTATCCATTACCGTTTTTTCAGGATCGAGATCAGCACGATACTGATCAAAATAAGCAATTTCTAATTTTGTGCCACATTTAATATGCCCTGAAGTTGGCTGAATTTCACCCAAGAGCAATTTAATTAACGTCGTTTTGCCTATGCCATTTGCCCCTACCAAAGCGATTTTATCACCACGTAAAATCGTCGTTGAAAAATGCGAAACCAGTGTTTTCCCTGCAATTTCATAACTCACATCTTCAACTTCAAAGACGATTTTGCCTGAACGGCTAGAATTATCCACTTGTAACTTGGCACTGCCCTGCACGTCTCTACGCTGACGACGTTCTTCTCGCAAGGCTTTCAACGCTCTCACTCGACCTTCATTACGGGTTCGGCGAGCTTTAATCCCTTGCCGAATCCAGACTTCTTCTTGAGCCAGTTTTTTATCAAATAATTCATTTTGTAACGCTTCAACACGAAGATTTTCTTCTTTTTCAATAAGATATTTAGCGTAATCGCCCGGGTAAGAGACTAATTGTCCACGATCAAGATCCACAATGCGTGTTGCCATTTTTCTGATAAAAGCACGATCGTGAGAAATAAAAATAATCGAACCACTAAAGCTCAGGAAGAAATTTTCTAGCCATTCAATGGCATCGACATCAAGATGGTTAGTAGGTTCATCGAGCAGTAATACATCAGGATCACACACCAATGCACGAGCCAGTGCCGCTTTACGTAACCAGCCACCGGATAACTCAGCCAATCGCATATTTGCTTCAAGCCCTAATTTCATTAGGGTTTCACGAATTTTATTTTCAAAACGCCAGCCATCTGCGTGTTCAAGCTGAGTTTGAATTTCTGCCAAACGATTTAGCGTACTTTCGCTATATTGCTGTTCAAGTAAATCAGAAGTGCGGTGATATTCTTTCAATAAATCAGCTAAATGCGCAATACCTTCTGCAACGTAATCAAACACGTTACCCTGTGCATTGCGAGGGGGATCTTGTTCAAGGCGAGAAATGACTAAATCACGCTCAAATTGCAGACGTCCGTCGTCCATCACCATTTCGCCTGCTAAAATTTTCATTAAGGTAGATTTGCCTACCCCGTTACGCCCAACTAAACAAACACGCTCGCCCGCTTCAATGTATAAATCCGTGTGATCTAGCAAGGGATGATCACTAAAAGAAAGATAACCGTTGGTTAGACTAATTAACGCCACATTATGTCCTTATCTCAAAAAATATATTGCGGATTTTAACAGGTTTATGAAAGGGTTTATAGAGGAATAAAAAAGAGAAATCCCCTATTGACTAGGGGATCAAATTAGAGAGATGCAATATCTTCAAAGGTTTGCGGCGAGCGCTCAATCATCTTCAACAGTAATGTGGCTTGTTTATTTGGCGTGGTTTTGCCTTGTTCCCAACCTTGGTAAGTGCGTACGCTCATTCTCAATTTCTTAGCAAAAACCGATTGCGATAGATTAAGTTTTTCACGGATAGACTTCACTTCATTCGCGCTTATTTCACCCATTTCTGCTGGAAGCTCACGCTCAATGGTTTTGAGGGTGGTTTTACCTTCCAAATGGACTTGCATTTGTTCCAATCCTTGTTTCAATTCTTCAAATAAATTTCTTTCCATTCTTTATTTCCCCTTTATATTTTCTACTATTTTAGCCAAGATACTTTTTTCATCAGCAGTGAGATCTTCTTTCATCTCTTTACCATAGGCGGTTAAAAAGTAGATTGCGGCATTACGCACATAGTAATAATAAATTACTCTTGCTCCGCCCCTTTTACCTCTATTTCTTTTAGAATTTGCAATTCTTAATTTCCTAAGTCCACCGGTGCCTTGTATTAAATCTCCTTTTTCTGGTGCAACAAGTAACTCATTTTGTAGCATAAGATACTCATCGTCAGAGAGATATTCCTTTCTATATTTTTCAAAAAATGGCAATTCAATAAAAACCGCTTTCATAGCTTCTCCAATAAAACTCAGAAAATTATACGCGAAAAGCGTACGGAAAGTAAAGTTTCCCTAAAATATCCACATTTATTCCAAAAACGGCTCTAACGCTACTACACAACGTTCTACCACTTGATCAAATGTCCCATCAATATCAATATGAATCACATCTGGCTCATCTGCTTGTGGCGTTTCCAGCGTATCGAATTGGCTTTTAAGCATTTCGGTTTTCATATAATGCCCTTTACGATTTTTCATTCGTTCTAGCACTAGCTCAAAACTTCCCTCTAAGAAAAGGAATTTCACGCTTTCATTACCATCGCGAATTTGATCACGGTATTTTTTCTTCAATGCCGAGCAAACAATGATCCCCTGTTCACTTTTTTGTTCTAGGCTGAATGCCGCATCGCGGATACGCTCAAGCCAAGGTGCGCGATCTTCATCATTAAGCGGTTGCCCACTCCCCATTTTAATGATGTTAGCTCTTGGATGAAGATCATCGCCATCAATCAATTTTAACCCTAAACGCCGGCAAACTTCCGTTCCTACGGATGTTTTCCCCGTGCTAGACACGCCCATTAAGATAAAACTCTTACCTTTTCCTTTTTCCATTTTCTTTTCCTTAACTATTAAATTTTATTTCTGATGTACTAACCATAGCAAAAAATGGTAAGTTTTAGTTACTGGTAACATCTTATTTTGTGATCTATTTCACAAATATTTAACAAAAATAACGCTTTTTTGCCTAATTATTTGAACTTTGATTAGAATTTCCCTAATAATATGCCTATCTATTTTACCTTACTAGCAGAATTTAATGTTACGGGTAAATTAGCAATTCGTTCCTCGCCCTTGGCGAAAAAATCAATCATCAAATAGTAAGGATTTTATATGTTGATTTTCACGTTGATCGCTTCAGTACTGCTGTTGCTTTTATTAATTATGAAATTCAGAGTTCACGCCTTTGTTGCATTAATTATCGTGAGTTTACTCACTGCACTCGCAACTGGCGTCCCTTTCAATGAAATTCTACCCACCTTAACCAAAGGCTTTGGTGGCACATTAGCCTCTGTGGCGTTATTAGTGGGTTTGGGGGCGATGATCGGGCGCTTACTCGAAATCACTGGCGGTGCAAAAGTGCTTGCTGATACGCTTATCAATAAATTTGGTGAAAAAAATGCCCCTTTCGCCTTAGGTGTGGCTTCTTTACTTTTCGGCTTTCCAATTTTCTTTGATGCTGGATTAGTCGTGATGTTGCCGATTATCTTTAGCGTAGCAAAACGCTTTGGGGGGTCTGTATTACGCTATGCTTTCCCTGCGGCAGGGGCATTTGCTGTTATGCACGCCTTTGTCCCACCTCACCCAGGTCCTGTGGCATCGGGGGATTTATTAGGCGCTAATATCGGCTTATTAGTGATCGTTGGCTTAGTATGCGGTATCCCAACGTGGTATATCGCAAGCTACTTATTTAGCCAATATTTAGGTAAAAAAGTGATGGTTGATTTGCCAAAAGCGTTCTTAAATGCAAATGCAATCAACGAAACAGCGGTGTTAAATCCACCAAGTTTTGGCAAAGTATTGACCATTTTATTATTGCCATTAGTTCTAATTTTATGTGATACAGGCTTAAATACCCTTTCTGTCGCAGGTGTGGTTGATGGTTCGCAGGCTTGGGTGCAAGGCTTACTTTTACTCGGTAAAACTCCTGTTGCATTATTGATTACGTTAATCGTTACCATTTTGTTGCTCAAAGATCAGCGTAGCAATGAGCAAATAGAAAAAATTTGTGATAATGCCCTCGGACCAATCTGTTCTATTGTACTCGTAACAGGTGCTGGGGGAATGTTTGGTGGTGTGTTGCGTGCAAGTGGCATTGGTAATGAGCTTTCTGCGATGTTCGCAGACACAGGAATGCCTGTGATTGTTGCCGCCTTTATTATTTCAATGGCATTGCGTGTTGCACAAGGTTCTGCGACGGTAGCCCTTACAACCACATCGGCATTAATCGCCCCAACGGTTGCCGCAACAGTCGGATTAAGCCAATTCGATCTTTGCTTTATCGTGATTGCAATTGCCTCTGGCGCAACCGTGTTCTCTCACGTTAATGACAGTGGTTTCTGGTTAGTCAGCCGTTTTCTAGAAATGGATACCAAAACCACATTAAAAACCTGGACAGTGCTAGAAACCCTCATCGGCTTTACTGGATTTGCCTTCGCCTTAGTGGGAAGTATTTTGCTCTAAGTAAAGATTTTTACTCAATCTTAAGTGCGGTGTTTTTTTCGGAAGTTTTTTCCCAAAAAGCACCGCACTTTTGTTACAATCAGTGATAATTTTTGTAACTCAAATTGGAGTAAAAATGACGAATTATAGTATTGATGTCAATCAGCAAAATCTCACCGAGATCTTACAGCAAACACAACAAACCCCACTCGCCTTACTTTTTTATGCCCCAAGCCATACAGATTCGGTTGCCTTTGTCAGTGTGCTTGAACGTTATGCGGAAAAATACCAAGGACAATTTTTATTAGGCAAAATTGATTGCGAAGCCGAACAAATGGTGGCAGCGCAATTTGGTATTCAAGCACTTCCTACCACTTATCTCTTTAAAGATGGACAAGCGCTTGATGCCTTTCAAGGTGCCTTAGATGAAAACACATTAGAACAGCACTTAAATCTTATTTTACCCAAAGAGGAAGAAATTAAATTCAACCAAGCATTAGATTTACTTGCTAATCAAGATTATGAACAGGCGATTCCACTACTCAAAGAGGCTTGGGAACTTTCCGATCATAAAAATAGCGATATTGCCTTACTTTATGCGGAAACCTATATTGCAATGAAACGACTTGAGCCAGCGCAGGAAATTTTAAATCGTATTCCGTTGCAAGATCGTGATAGCCGCTGGCAAGGATTACAAGCACAAATTGAATTATTAATTAAAGCGGCGGACACCCCTGAAATTCAACAATTACAAGCAGAATATGCGAACAATAAAAGCCCTGAGATTGCCTTAAAACTGGCATTACAGCTACACCAAGCCCATCGTAATGAAGAAGCGTTAGACTTATTATTCAGTCTATTAAAACAAGACTTAGGCGCACTCAATGGGGAAATCAAACAAGAATTTTTATCTATTTTAGCGGCGATGGGCAACAATGATCCAATGACCAATAAGTATCGCCGATTACTTTATTCGTTACTCTATTAATGTGTTTCCCTTATAATAGCAAACTCTCTTACTCAACGGATTAAATAGGAATTTTTATGTCAGAAATGAAACATTGCAAACTGTTAATTTTAGGTTCAGGGCCTGCAGGCTATACCGCCGCCATTTATGCGGCTCGTGCAAACTTAAGCCCTGTCTTGGTAACCGGCTTACAACAAGGTGGACAGCTTACCACCACGACAGAAATCGAAAATTGGCCGGGTGATTTTGGCGATACCACCGGCCCAGAATTAATGCAAAGAATGTTGCAACACGCGGAGAAATTCGATACTGAGATTATTTTCGATCACATTAATCGTGTTGATCTTTCTTCTCGTCCATTTAAACTTTATGGCGATGTGCAAAGTTTCAGTTGTGATGCGTTAATCATCGCAACAGGCGCTTCTGCGCGTTATATCGGTTTACCCTCTGAAGAAGCATTTAAAGGCCGCGGGGTTTCCGCTTGTGCCACTTGTGATGGTTTTTTCTATCGTAACAAGCCTGTTGCGGTTATTGGTGGAGGCAACACCGCGGTGGAAGAAGCTCTTTACTTGGCCAATATTGCCTCTGAAGTGCATTTAGTACATCGCCGTGATAGCTTTCGAGCGGAAAAAATCTTAGTTGATCGTCTGTACAAAAAAGTGGAAGAAGGAAAAATTATTCTGCATACCCACCGCACATTAGATGAAGTATTAGGCGACAATATGGGAGTAACAGGCATTCGTTTAAAAGATACCCAAACAGATGAAACCGAAGAACTCAAATTAGACGGTATGTTTGTGGCGATTGGCCACGCCCCAAATACCGAGATTTTTGCCGGTCAGCTAGAATTAAATAATGGCTATATTGTGGTGAAATCTGGCTTGGAAGGCAATGCCACTGCCACTTCGGTTGAAGGCGTATTTGCAGCAGGTGATGTGATGGATCATAATTACCGCCAAGCCATTACTTCTGCGGGTACCGGTTGTATGGCTGCCTTAGATGCAGAACGTTTCTTGGACAGCCAAGAATAAATCTCAGCGGTGCGTTATTGCCGTAATGCACCGCTTTTCTTTTTCATTATGACATCACTCATTAACTCTTTTACGCAGAATTATGGATAAAGCTCGCCAACGATACTTACAAAAATGGCTACGCGCCCAACAAAAACCAATAAAAACCTTACTTAGCCTAAATATTTTATTGGCTAGCCTTTCATCTCTGATTTTAGTGGCTCAAACCTATTTACTTGCTACCCTATTGCATCAGCTAATTATAGAGCAAATCGCAAGAGAAAATCTGATCGGTTATTTTATCGCTTTAGTCATAGGCTTTGCCTTACGCGCAATGATTTTATATTGGCGAGAACGCTTGGGATTTAAGTGCGGTCAAAAATTACGTTATTTTATCCGCCAACAAATTTTCACCAAATTACATCAAGTTGGCCCTGCGATGATCAACCAAAAACCCGCAGGCAGTTGGGCAACTATTATGTTAGAACAGGTAGAAAACCTACATAATTTCTATGCTCGCTATTTACCACAACAAGCCCTTTCGGTGATCGTTCCATTGATTATTTTGATTGCTATTTTTCCACTCAATTGGGCGGCTGGATTGATTTTGCTTGTTACTGCCCCGCTTGTACCTATTTTTATGATCCTTGTTGGGATCGCCGCTGCAGATAGCAGCCAAAAAAATATGCAAACCTTAGCAAAATTAAGTGGGCAATTTTTGGATCGTCTGCGTGGGCTTGAAACCTTACGCCTATTTAATAAAACGGAAGAACAAACCGCCCATATTGAGCAAGCGACGGAAGATTTCCGCGAAACCACTATGGACGTGTTGAAAATGGCATTTTTATCTTCTGCGGTGTTGGAATTTTTTACCTCAATTTCCATTGCGCTGATGGCAGTATATTTTGGTTTTAGCTATTTAGGCGAGCTTGATTTCGGTTCCTATGGCACACCAATTAGCTTGTTTATTGGCTTTTTCTGTTTAATTCTTGCCCCTGAGTTTTATCAACCTTTGCGTGATCTCGGCACTTATTACCACGACCGTGCCGCTGCCATTGGCGCAGCTGATGCAATTGTTGAATTTTTAGAACAGCCAATTTTAAATGAGGTAAAAACAAAGCAAAATGACTCTTTAAATGAAGCCTTGATAAATGAAAATATCGCAATCCACGCCCAAGATCTGGTGGTGTTATCGCCACAAGGCAAACCACTCACCCAAGCCCTTAATTTTCATTTGCCCGCTCAAAGCCATACAGCACTGGTAGGGCAAAGTGGCGCAGGAAAAACCTCATTAATCAATGCGTTACTCGGTTTTTTAGACTATCAAGGTAGTCTAAAAATTAATGGCATTGAGCTTAATCAAATCAATAAAACCCAATGGCGGAACAGGATCGCTTGGGTAGGGCAAAACCCTTTATTATTGCAAGGCACAATCCGTGAAAACTTGCTGTTAGGCGATATTAAAGCCAGTGATGAGGAAATTCAACACGCCTTAGCACAAGCCCAAGCTTCCGTATTTACCGATAAATTAGGGTTAGATGCAGTAATCAAAGAAGGTGGTATTGGGCTTTCTGTCGGGCAAGCACAGCGTTTAGCCATTGCCCGCGCTTTATTACGGCATCGCCGTTTATTGCTCCTTGATGAACCCACAGCGAGCCTTGATGCACAATCAGAAAATCTGGTGCTTTCAGCTTTACAAAAAATTAGTCCTGAACAAACGACCTTGATGATCACCCATCGTATTGAAGATTTGAAACAATGCGATCATATTTTGGTTATGCAGAAAGGACAAATCATTCAGCAAGGTCGCTTTGAACAATTACAAAATGAAGGATTTTTTGCTGAACTTCTTACCCAGCGTAAAGAGGATATTAATTAATGCGTACACTTTTACCATTTTTACGTTTATTTAAGCACGCCAAATTTGTCTTATTTTTAGGCTTAATCCTGATGATCACAGGACTTGCCGCCAGCATTGGCTTATTAACGGTTTCAGGCTGGTTTTTGGCAGCCACCGCATTGGCTGGCATTGGTACATTATTTAATTTTTTCTATCCGTCCGCTAGTGTCCGAGGCTTAGCGATTGGTCGCACTGTCGCCCGTTATTTTGAAAAAATCGTTACCCACGACGCTACATTTAGAATCCTTGCCAAATTACGTGTGCAAGTATTTCAAAAGATCATCCCTCTTAGCCCAGCTGTACTAAATCGCTATCGCAACAGTGATTTGTTAAACCGTTTAGTGGCAGATGTAGATACCTTGGATAGCCTTTATCTTCGCCTACTCGCCCCTTTTATCACCGCTTTTGTGGTGATTGGCTTGCTCACTGTGGGACTGAGCTTTTTTAACCTCTCACTTGCGCTATTTTTTGCCACTGTTCTCATCACACTGGCTCTGCTTGTGCCAACCATTTTTTATTATTTAGGGAAAACATTTGGGCATAAACTCACTCGCGCACGCGCGACTTACCGCACGCGATTTGTGGAATATATCCAATCTCAAGCGGAATTATTGCTGTTTAATGCAGAAAAACCACTCAAACAAAAGCTAGATGAAACAGAACAACAGTGGCAAGGTTTTCAACAGAAAGAAGCAAATTTAAGCGGATTTTCCACCGCACTTATGCTTTTGGCGAATGGGATTTTGCTTACCCTTACCTTATGGTTTGCCGCTAATGCTGATTTTGGCAATGACCGATATAGTCCTGCAATTATTGCTTTATTTGCCCTTGCTGCCCTGGCAGCTTTTGAGATTTTAATGCCTTTGGGTTCTGCATTTTTGCATATAGGGCAAATTATCGCTTCTGCTGAACGCGTTACTGAGATCACCGAACAAACGCCACTGGTGCAATTTAGTGGAGAAAAAACGGTGGAAAAACACACCGCACTTGATCTGTCTATTCAGCAAGTGAATTTCACCTATCCTGAACGCCAAGACCCTGCGCTAGAAAACATCACGCTAACTATTCCACAAGGGCAAAAAGTGGCTATTCTGGGTAAAACCGGCAGTGGTAAATCTACCCTGTTACAGCTTCTGGTGCGTAATTATGATCCGAATCAAGGGAATATTTTTCTCGCCAATCAACCTATCACAGACTACACAGAGCGCCATTTACGTGAACAAATGTGCTTTCTCACCCAACGTGTACACGTTTTTAGTGATACCTTACGCAATAATCTTCAATTGGCGAATCAACACCCCCTGCAAGATACCACAATGATTGAAGTGCTAAACCAAGTGGGCTTAGGCAAATTAGTCGAGCAAGAACAAGGTTTAGATCTCTGGCTAGGTGATGGAGGGCGTCCTCTTTCTGGCGGAGAACAGCGTCGCTTAGGCTTAGCGCGTATTTTGCTCAATCAAGCCCCTATTCTATTACTTGATGAGCCAACAGAAGGGTTAGATCGTGAAACAGAACGTCAAATTCTGCGCTTAATCCTAACCCATTGCCAAAATAAAACCTTGATTATGGTAACCCATCGTCTTACTGCTATTGAGCAGTTTGATCATCTTTGCATTATAGATGAAGGAAAATTAATTGAACAAGGCAATTATCAAACCTTAATGGCAAAAGAAAACGGCTTTTTCAAACAATTAGTGGAAAGAATTTAACTAAGTAGAAAGCTTTAAATAAGGATTGAGAAACTGGAAAATCTCGAAAAAAGAAAATCTGGGCGGAAACCTTCCCAGCTTGATCTCGGCACACGAAAAATCCGACTTTGGCTGCTTTCTTCCGAACCTGACCGAGTAAACCAGACCTCGTTGCGAGGAACCGAGAAGGTTTCCATTACATCTGCCACTAAACAGCAACAGAACGCTCGCATTATGCCCCAAGCCCTATAGAATTGCAAATTTTTCATTATTATTTTTGTATTAACTGGCTAAATAAGCAACTTCTTGTAGTTTGATTTTAACGTATCGCACAGCCAGTTAAAAAACGTGGCATAACCGATTAAAATCAAAATAAGAGAAACTTACTACTCGACAACAACATAGTATTCTTTTAAATTGAAAAACAAAAAGGACTGCCCTACTATGTACGGAATTCAGTCCTTAAAAGCTCAAAACTAAACCACCCAAATTTTGGGATTCAGATCAGTCTTAGTAAAACGATCAAAACATAGGAATTACTTCGGTTGATCAGCTTTTTTACCATATTTTGCTGCCATTTCGTCTTGAAGTTTTTTCAATTCTTCCGTTGCAGCTGTTGTTTTTTCCGTTTTTGCTTGAATCGCTTTTGTCGCTTCTTCTGACGCATTATTCATTAATGCTAAGCCATCTTTTGCAAGCTCTGAGGTTAATGTTAACACAGATTGCATTTTATCTTTTAACTGTTCGATTTCAGCACTTTTAATATCTAACGTATTCAAGCTCTTTTGCACTTCTGCATTTCTTGCACTTAATGCATTCATTGCCTCAGCAATTTGTTTTTCATCACCGGAAGATAATTTTTCCATATATTCTTGTTGAAAAGCAACTTGACTTTGTTGATTCGCTAAACTCCATTCCACTAATTTTTGATAATCTGCTGCGGGATCAGCCTTATTACAAGCTGCAATAAAAAGAGCGAAAAGCACTGCTGTACCTAATTTAATGATTTTATTCATTGTATTTTCCTTTACATAATAAATAACTAATATAGCTAAAAAGTTTAACTATAGGATTATTCTCATTGAGAGAACGCTATTCTAATCCCTATACTAAGAAATTGCCAAGCAATATAATTAAAAACTTTGTAAAGATTTGAGCAACATTTCACCAAATTCTTTACGCCATCCTTTTAATAAATCAGGTAAATCATTCGGATCTTGGTGTTTTATCCAGCACCATTTCATTAAACCTTCTAATCCTCGTTTACTTGAAATAGTCTCTATAGGCAACTCCGCTGGCGTGATTTCGTTTAATTTTTGCTGCAACATTTTTAATCCAGCGCGATAGCGTGGTTCATCAACCAAACGAACAATGGGGGAGGGATACGCTTCTTTAGGCGAGCGTTTTGCTTTCTCAACAAGCTGTAACATTTTTTTACCATTCACTCGCACTTCCATCGGCAATAATCCTAAATCAAGTAATGCCGAAGTATGCTTAGGAAGATGTTTCGCCACAAGCCACAAATGTTCACTTTTTACAATAAAATTTAACGCCACATCACGTTTAATGGCTTCTTCTAAACGCCATTTTGCAAGAAGTTTTAACGCCATTAAAGCTTGTTCATTTAATTTCCACGCATTGGGAATATCAAAATAAGCACGTTCAGGATCTCTTGGTTTGCTAATTTTTTCTAACAATAATTCACATTCATTTTGTACCGCACTTTGCCACGGTGTTTGCAATAAATGTTGTTGCATTTTTTCATATAGAGGAAGGAGATACCAAACATCAGCTGCTGCATAGCGTAATTGGACATCGGATAATGGGCGTGCGAGCCAATCTGTGCGTGAAGCGCCTTTATCTAGCTCTAACTGAAAATAATGATAGATTAAACTGGCAAATCCCATAGAATGACCAAAACCTAAAAATTGACTTACAACCTGTGTGTCGATTAATGGTGTAGGTAACTGTTTGAAATAGTGGTAAAAAATCTCAAGATCTTCTTTACTCGCGTGTAGAATTTTAATGACATTGATATCTGCAAGCAACGTAATAAAAGCGGAAAAATCATCAATGACTAAAGGATCGATCAGACTTACCTTCTCACCATCATAAAGTTGGATCAACCCCAACTTTGGATAAAAAGTTCTGGTACGAATAAATTCGGTGTCCAATGCAACGTAAGATTTTTCTCTCGCGCGTTGGCAAACTTCCTCCAATGCCAATGTTGAAGTAATTATTTGAAAGTGCGGTGGATTTTTGATTTCTTTTTTTATTGCTGACATAACCTTATTTCATTCATTTTTAATCACATCTCATAAAAAATACTGCAATGGCATTAACGCATTGCTTTATTTCAAATGAAGATAAAATGAAGGCGAACTTTTTGTCCGCCCTTGATTTATTTTTATCGCTTAAACCGATTAATGCGATGGACGCTTCGCTAATTCTTCATCGCGTAACACACGGCGGAGAATTTTACCAACATTGGATTTCGGTAACTCATCTCTAAACTCAATATCTTTCGGGATTTTATATCCTGTAAGATGCTGTCTGCAATGTTGGCGTAGCTCATCACGTGTGAGGCTTTCATCTTTTTTCACCACAAACACCTTAATTGTTTCGCCTGATACTTCGTGTGGCACGCCAATTGCAACCACTTCCGCGACTTTATAATTGAGCATAATCACATCTTCAATTTCGTTTGGATAGACATTAAATCCCGAAACGATGATCATATCTTTTTTACGATCGACAATACGCAAGCTGTAAGAGTCGTCCATCACCACAATATCTCCCGTTGCAAGCCAGCCATCTTTCAGTACTTCAGCGGTTGCTTCTGGGCGTTTCCAATAACCTTGCATCACTTGATCACCTTTCACCCAAAGCTCACCCGGCTCGCCAAGTTGCGCTTGTTCGCCATTGTCTTTGATAATTTTAATGTCCGTATTGGGAACAGGAACCCCAATAGTGCCATTGTGTTTCACCACATTTATTGGGCAAGCAGCAATCAGTGGTGAACATTCTGTCATACCATAACCTTCAATAATGCTACAACCTGTGGTTTCGTGCCAACGTGTTGCGACAGATTGCTGAATTGCCATTCCGCCACCCACAGAAAGTTTAAGTTGTGAAAAATCAATTTCTTTGAAATTCTCATTATTTAATAAGGCATTAAATAAGGTGTTCACCCCTGTAATCGCCACAAAGCGATGTTTTTTCAGCTCTTTTACAAAACCTTCAATATCACGTGGATTGGTGATCAGAATTGCTGTAACACCCAATTCAATAAACAATAAACAGTTCACCGTCAGGGCAAAAACGTGATACAGCGGTAATGCCAAGATCGCTTTTCGTTCACGGGTATGATCGCCAACAAAAGGATAAGCAATCCATTTTGCCTGAAATACATTGGTAATAATATTATGATGAGAAAGCATTGCCCCTTTCGCAACGCCTGTTGTTCCCCCTGTATATTGTAAAAAGGCAAGATCATTGCGTGTTAAATTAGGGCGAACATATTGGCGATATTTGCCAACGGCAAGCACTTCACGGAAAGTAACGGCGTGAGGAAGTTTATATTTTGGCACGAGCTTTTTAATGTATTTCACCACAAAATTCACCAATGTTCGTTTGCCAAAAGAAAGCTGATCGCCCATTCGGGTTAAAATAACGTGTTTAACCGCGGTATTGAACACCACTTTTTCAAGGGTTGAGGCAAAATTCGATACCACCACAATGGCTTTGGCACCGCTGTCTTGCAGCTGATGTTCAAGTTCTCTTGGGGTGTAAAGCGGATTCACATTGACGACAATCATTCCCGCGCGTAGTATGCCGAATAAGGCAATAGGATACTGCAATAAATTAGGCATCATTAACGCCACGGGATCGCCTTGTTGTAACTTCAATTCATTTTGTAAATAAGCAGCAAAGGCACGGCTACGCTCTTCTAATTTACGAAAGGTCAGCACTTGCCCCATATTAATATAAGCGGCACGATCAGGATGTTCTCTCACGGCTTTATCAAACATATCTAAGATGTTTTCATAAGCGGAGGTATCCAGTTCCCTTTCTGCCCCCTCTGGATAATTGATAAACCAAGGCTTTTCCATTTGTTATCCTTATTATTTTTATTAAATCTTGTGGATTTTATCACTCGCTCGCGAATGTGCCAAATCCTGATGCGTTATTCACGCCCCGGCAACTTTTTCCAAGTGACTTCATTGCGTAAATAAACGGGTTCAATTTCCACCGCACTTATCCATTGTTTTTGCCAGTAATAAGGCAATGCCAACGGTAGCATTGCTTTAGCGGAAGGTAAAAGAATGTCTGACGCTGTTGCCCAGTCAAGCTGCGAAAGTGCTTCATAAGCCCTCCAGCCTGTGCCAACTTTACGCCACTCGCCTTGTCCCTGTTGTGCAAGGGCGAGTACCTGTTGCGCTGAACACACCTGTTCGGCTACCACCTCATTCCATTGTAAAAATTGATGAGAATCCAAGCGCACTTGTTCTGCATTCAGTTGGCTGAAATACACCTCATTCATTCTTGCATCAATGGCACAGAGGACTTGCGTCGTGCCATATTGTTCATACGCTTGCTGAGCCATTGTCGTCAGATTAGAAATAGGAATCACTGGCAAATCAGCCCCTAATGCTAAACCTTGTGCAATTCCTGCGCCGACACGCACGCCGGTAAAACTGCCCGGCCCACGCCCGAAAACTAATGCATCCACTTGATTGAGCGTAATACCAGACTGGTTTAAAATTTCATCAACCATTGGCAAAATACGTTTTGTATGGGTGCGTTGTGCCAATTCATCTAAATGCGTTATTTCTCCTTTGTGCCATAAGGCGACGGAACACGCCTCCGTAGAGGTATCTAAAGCGAGTAAAGTTGTCATTATTTTTTCTCTGTTAAAAATTGAATTACGTTGTTTAAATCTCGGGTTCGCGTTGCGTTTGGTAAACTTTTTAAAAAGGTTTCGCCGTAGGTACGCATCACCAAACGGCTATCACAAATAATCACCGCCCCTCGGTCTGTTACATCACGGATCAACCGCCCAACACCTTGTTTTAAGGTGATGACTGCCTCAGGAATTTGAATCTCATTAAAGGGATCTTTACCCTGTAAGCGACAATCTTCCATTCGTGCTTTAAGTAAAGGCTCATCTGGTGCGGTAAAAGGTAATTTATCAATAATCACTAAAGAAAGGGCATCGCCACGGACATCTACACCTTCCCAAAAACTTGAGGTTGCTACCAGCACCGCGTGAGATTGGGTGGTAAACTGTGCTAATAATTGACTTTTTGCCGTTTCCCCTTGTAGTAAAACTGTTAAATCACTGTGCTCGCGGAAAAAATCTGCCAGTCCACGCATCATAGAATAAGAGGTGCAAAGGACAAAACAGCGTCCCTGATTTTTTTCGATGATCGGTAATAACATTTGCCCTAACTGCGTTTGTGTCTGAGATTGGTTCAATGCAGGCAGGAACCGTGGCACGCATAATAAGGCTTGCTCAGGATAATTAAAGGGGCTAGGCAAAATTTTCTGCACCGCATTTTCAATCCCCAAGCGCTGACAAAAATGCTGAAAATTGCCCCCAACTTCAAGGGTGGCAGAGGTGAAAACCCAAGCCGCCTCTTTTTTACTGATCTGTTCACCAAATTTATCAGCAACAGTGAGCGGTGTGATATGCAAGCCAAAGCCACGCCCCATTGTTTCATACCAATAACAATAGCCCACTAAATGAGTTTCTTGCAGGCGTTTTAACACCAACTGAATACTGGCAATACGTTCAAAAATGCTATCTAGAGTTTGTGAACGCCCGAGAGAAAGCTTCACTACGTCGGATAAAAAGGCCAATTTCTCTTGCAATAATTCTACGCATTTTTGCACCGCACTTTTATCTGCTGAATGCATTGAATGTTGTGCATATAACTCTCGCCAATTTCCTCGCCGATTACCTTCGCCCAATAATAGACGAAAATCTTGCACTACTTTAAGTAAAGTCTCAGCCGCCACGCCAAGCTGTTTCATATCTTTTAATTCTGTACGATAAACAATATTGGCATCTTTGCATAAATCAAATAATTGACGTGAAGTGAGAGATATGCCGAAATATTGGCTCGCCACATCAGCTATTTGGTGGGCTTCATCAAAAATAATGGCTTGCGCATTGGGAATAAGCTCACCGAAGCCACTTTCTTTTACCGCCATATCTGCAAAAAACAAATGATGGTTCACCACCACTAAATCTGCATTTAATGCTTTTTTGCGAGCGACTGCCACATAGCAATCCGCATAATTAGGGCAATCTGAACCTAGGCAACTTTCGGTAGTACTGGTGAGCTGGGGCAAAATCGGGCTATCTTCCGCAATCTCCACACATTCGCTTAAATCCCCCGTTTTGGTGGCATTATTCCATTTTCGCACTTTAGCAAGATCCGCTAATACGGTGCGATCCCCTAACACACCTTGTGCAATAAGCTGATCTAAACGCTCAAGGCAAAGATAATTGGCTCGCCCTTTTAATAACGCGATTTTCCCTGTGTAGCGCAACGCTTTTTTTATAGCCGGAAGATCACGATTAAATAATTGATCTTGTAAATTTTTTGAACCCGTGGAAATAATGGTTTTCTTGCCGGCAAGTAACGCAGGCACTAAATACGCAAAGGTTTTCCCCGTGCCAGTCCCCGCTTCCACCACAAGCGCTTGCTTGTGCGAAATCGCCTCCGACACGGCTTGCGCCATTTCTAATTGTTCGGCACGCGGGCGAAATCCTTTAATGTGCTGACTTAATACTCCATTTTCAGCAAACGCGTTGATGACAGTTTGGCTATCCATTCATTCAATTCGGGGTTAAGGGTAAATAAATTGGCGGCTATTCTAACAGAAAAATGCTATACAGTGTTGTACTGGATAGCGTTATTGTTCATTTACAAATCAAAAAATATTGAATGCGATATTTTGTGGTAACATAGCAAATCAATTTTTTTAATGGATAATAGAATGCTTTAATGGATAATAGAATGCAATTAAGACATAGTCTCAAACTCGGTTTATTAAGTGCGGTGCTTTTTTTGCTTATTTCTTGTAAAGATCAAACCGCCAATATCGGCAGTCAAGCACCTGATATTGCGGTTTTTGATTTGCAGGGCAATAAGGTGGAATTAAGCCAATTTGCAGGGAAAAAATTGCTGATCAATTTTTGGTCGGAAACCTGCGGCATCTGTATTGTTGAGATGAAATTATTACAGCAATTTTCCCAAAACTATCCCAATACATTACAACTTTTAGCCATTAATATTGATGGGGAACGTGGTAACACACAAGCGGTGGTAGAAAAAAATCAACTGACTCTGCCAATTGTCAAAGATCAGCTTAATATTACCGCTGAACGTTATCAGTTGGTTGGCACACCAACCTCATTCTTGCTTGATCCTAAGGGAAAAATCCTTTATAAATTTGAGGGTTTAATCCCAGAAAACGAATTACGAACATTCTTTGAGGAAAAATAATGAAAGGTTACGCTTCGACTCTATTTTTTATTGCAGGCACGCTATTGGCATTCAATAGCCAAGCCGATGAAAGCCTAGAACATACGCAAAAGATTTTTAACCGCACTTGTGCAATGTGCCACGGCAAGCAAGGGGAAAAATCGGCATTAAATCAATCTGCAATGATCAATAACTTAAAAACTGAAGAAATTCTCACCGCACTTGAAAAACGCAAAGCGGGTGAAATTGTCGGTGCGGGCAATGCCGCAAAATCTCGTTTAAGTGAAGAAGAAATCAAAGGATTAGCGGAATATATTCCAACATTGAAAAAATAGTATTAAAAAAATCGAGCTACTTAGAATAGCCCGATTTTTTACCTCATATTATTCCTTAGGTTTCGTACAGACCTTTAATAAGAAATACCCTCCTACCGCTGAAATCGCTGAGCCTAGCAAAATACCTACACGGGCAAAACTTGCCATTTCACTTGCCCCATCACCACCAAAGGCGAGCCCCGCCAAGAACATTGACATTGTAAATCCAATACCGCATAGCAAGGCAATGGCAAAAATCTGTTTAAAATTAATTCCTTCAGGCAATTTCGCAAGACGAAATAACACCGATAAATAACTAAATAAAAAGACACCAAGCGGTTTTCCAAGTAATAATCCTAAGATCACGCCTAAAGTGAGCGGTGAGCTTAACGTCTCTATCCCCATTCCTGCTAAGGATACTCCCGCGTTGGAAAAGGCAAACAGGGGCAAAATAAAGAATGAACACCAAGGGGCTAAAATATGTTCCATATCGTGCAACACTTTTCTGCCATTTTTCCCTTTGAGTGGAATACTAAACCCAATGATAACGCCAGCTAAGGTGGCGTGTACGCCCGATTTTAGCACGGATACCCATAACACTAAGCCGACAATCACATAAGGCCCTAAATTGGATACTTTAAAGCGATTAAGCAAAATCAACCCCACAATGGCAATACTCGCTAAAATTAACGCGCGCGTACTCAAATCCTGTGAGAAGAACAACGCAATCACAATAATCGCGCCTAAATCATCAATAATCGCTAGTGCAAGCAAAAACACTTTTAATGCGAAAGGCACACGACTCCCAAGCAAACCTAATACGCCCAGTGCAAAGGCAATGTCTGTTGCCATTGGAATTGCCCAGCCATCTTGATATTGTGGGGTATCCTTGGTGACAAACCAATAAATTGCCGCTGGCACAATCATTCCTCCCAAGGCGGCAATGGCTGGGAAAATGGCTTTTTGATAGCTTGAAATTGCCCCTGTGAGCAATTCTCGTTTTACTTCTAATCCCACAAGGACAAAAAATACCGCCATAAAGCCATCATTCACCCACATCAAGAGTGGTTTGTTGATTTGTACAATAGAACCAAATTGGATCACCACTGGCGCATCAAGAAAACTAAAATAAAAACGGCTCAAGGGCGTGTTTGCCAATAAAATGGCAAAGGCAGCGAAAAACAGCAATAACATTCCGCTGGCTGCTTCTAATTTCATAAAGTATCGAATGTATCGAACCATTAATCTCTCCTAGTCAAAATAACGGGCTTGAAAATAAACACCCAAATGGATCATTTCTTTGTAATAAGAAAAAGCAATATCATCAGTAAGTTTTTCTAACATATAAGGGAAAAATAGGTCAATAAAAATCGGCAAATTTCTCTTAGTTATTGAAAAATTTGTGATTTTTCACACATTTTTTAACCGCACTTTGCTTTTTAATTCCTGATAAAAATAAGGGGTAAATTCATTTCTATGATTTTTGCTTATTTATAAATAACTTAGTTTATGTCAAGAATTGGACGTAAAATTTAGTGCTTGCAGTTTCGTTAATAACACATTATCTTGTACCGCGTTTTCAATAAACCACTATATCTTGTGTTTTTACGCAACACCAACAAATCGGAATGTCTATGAATAAAGCTATGATGGTCACCAAACGTGACGGAAAACAAGAACCCATCGATTTAGATAAAATTCACCGAGTGATCACTTGGGCAGCAGAGGGATTGGATAACGTTTCTGTTTCTCAAGTAGAATTGCGTTCCCATATTCAATTTTATGAGGGGATTCGCACTTCGGATATTCACGAAACCATTATTAAAGCCGCCGCAGATTTAATCAGCAAAGATACGCCTGATTATCAATATTTAGCCGCACGCCTTGCGGTTTTCCATTTGCGTAAAAAAGCCTATGGGCATTTTGATCCTCCGCGTTTATATGATCACGTTAAAAAATTGGTGCGTTTAGGCAAGTATGATCAAGCCTTACTGACCGATTATAGCCGTGAAGAATGGGACGAAATGGACGGCTTTTTAGATCACTGGCGTGATATGACATTCTCTTATGCAGCAGTCAAACAGCTTGAAGGCAAATATTTAGTACAAAATCGTGTCACAGGTGAGATTTATGAATCTGCCCAGTTCTTATATATTTTGGTGGCGGCAAGTTTGTTCTCAACCTATCCAAAAGAAACGCGCTTAGATTATGTACGCCGTTTCTATGATGCGACATCGACATTTAAAATTTCTCTGCCTACACCAATTATGGCTGGGGTGCGTACACCAACACGCCAATTCAGTTCTTGTGTGTTAATTGAATGTGGTGATAGTTTAGATTCTATTAATGCGACTGCCTCTGCCATTGTGAAATATGTTTCTCAACGCGCTGGAATTGGCGTAAACGCCGGAGCGATTCGTGCCTTGGGTAGCCAAATCCGTGGCGGGGAAGCATTCCATACAGGCTGTATCCCATTCTATAAATATTTCCAAACTGCGGTAAAATCCTGCTCACAAGGCGGGGTGCGTGGTGGAGCGGCCACCGTTTACTACCCAATTTGGCACTTGGAAGTGGAAAGCCTGTTAGTCTTAAAAAATAACCGTGGTGTGGAAGATAACCGTGTTCGTCATATGGATTACGGTGTTCAGCTTAACAAATTAATGTATCAACGCTTAATCAAAGGCGGCGAAATCACCTTATTTAGCCCTTCTGATGTGCCGGGGTTATATGAAGCATTCTTTGCCGATCAAGATGAGTTTGAGCGTCTTTACACCCAATACGAACAAGATCCAGACATTCGTAAACGCAGCGTGAAAGCCGTTGAACTGTTCTCCCTATTAATGCAAGAACGTGCTTCAACTGGGCGTATCTATATTCAGAATGTGGATCACTGTAATACGCACTCGCCATTTGATCCAAGCGTTGCGCCGGTGCGTCAATCTAACCTTTGTTTAGAAATCGCATTGCCAACTAAGCCACTTTCTCATATTCACGATGAAGAAGGTGAAATTGCCCTTTGTACCCTTTCAGCCTTCAACTTAGGGGCGATTGCAAACCTTGATGAATTAGATGAACTTGCAGATCTTGCTGTGCGTGCCTTAGATGCCCTATTAGATTATCAAGATTACCCTGTGATCGCGGCACAACGTAGCTCTCTTGCGCGTCGATCTTTAGGAATTGGCGTGATCAACTTTGCTTATTATTTAGCTAAAAATGGCGTGCGTTATTCAGACGGCAGTGCTAACGATCTCACGCACCGCACTTTTGAAGCCATTCAATACTATTTATTAAAAGCCTCAATGAACCTTGCGAAAGAAATGGGGGCTTGTGAGTATTTCGATCAAACCACTTACGCCCAAGGTATTTTACCGATTGATACCTATAAAAAAGATGTGGATACACTCACTCAAGAGCCATTACATTACGATTGGGAAAGCCTACGCCAAGACATTAAAACCTTTGGTTTGCGCAACTCAACACTAACCGCACTGATGCCATCAGAAACATCATCGCAAATTTCCAATGCAACCAACGGCATTGAACCACCGCGTGGACACGTCAGCATCAAAGCGTCAAAAGACGGTATCCTCAAACAAGTTGTACCAGATTATGAAAACTTAAGTGAAAACTACGAGTTATTATGGGATATTCCAAATAATGATGGCTACTTACACCTCGTAGGTATTATGCAAAAATTTGTAGATCAATCTATTTCAGCCAACACCAACTACGATCCACAACGTTTTGAAGAAGGCAAAGTACCGATGAAAGTGTTGTTAAAAGATTTATTAACCGCTTACAAATACGGCGTGAAAACCCTTTACTACCAAAACACCCGTGATGGCGCAGAAGACAGCCAAGAAGATCTTGATGACGGCTGTTCTGGTGGGGCGTGTAAAATCTAATTTATCAAGAGCGGTAATAAATTTAATTATTTTTCCACACAAAATATAAGCCACCTTTGTAAGGTGGCTTAATTAAGGGGATAATCCTCTTTCTTTTCATTATTGTTAGAAACCATATTATTAACCCAAATATTCATTCTCCTTTATAGATATTCATTGATGATCTCAAAAGGCTTTTTATCTAAGCTTTTTTCTATAAAAACGCAATCACAAAGCGTTTATAATATTTTTCATAAAAAAATCTGCACAAGAAACTCTCGTGCAGATTTTTATTTTTGATCAATTAGTATTAAATATTACTCATCAATACTACGCAATAACTCGTTGATTCCTACTTTACCTAAGGTTTTCGCATCAACTTTTTTCACGATTACTGCACAATAGAGATTATATTTACCGCATTTTGAAGGAAGGCTACCTGAAACGACCACAGAACCTGCTGGTACGCGACCGTAATGGATTTCGCCTGTTTCACGATCATAGATTTTAGTAGATTGACCGATGAATACGCCCATTGAGATTACACAGCCGTCTTCTACGATAACGCCTTCCACCACTTCAGAACGCGCACCGATAAAGCAGTTGTCGCCGATAATGGTTGGGTTAGCTTGTAATGGCTCTAATACGCCACCAATACCTACACCACCTGAAAGGTGAACATTTTTACCAATTTGCGCACAAGAACCTACGGTTGCCCAAGTATCCACCATTGTACCTTCGCCAACGTAAGCACCAATGTTTACATAAGATGGCATTAATACGGCATTTTTTGCGATATATGCACCTTTACGCACAGTAGCAGAAGGTACAACACGGAAGCCTTCTTTTTGGAAACGTGCTTCATCATAGTCTGCAAATTTAAGGGCGACCTTGTCGTAATATTTGGTTTCTGCACCGTCAATCACTTGATTGTCGTTAATACGGAAAGAAAGCAATACCGCTTTTTTTAACCATTGGTGGGTAACCCATTCACCATCAATTTTTTCTGCAACACGGTATTTACCGCTGTCTAAACCTTCAATGACTTCTTCGATAGCAGCACGCGTTTCTGCATCTACTGTTTTAGGAGTGATTTCAGCACGGCGTTCAAACGCTGCTTCAATGATATTTTGCAAATTTGACATATTTTGTTTCCTATTCAAATGTAAAAATTAAAACAAGGCGGTATTTTTATCATATTTCCGCCTAAAACTCACCTGTTATTGTTTGTTTTTCTCTAATACTTAATCTTTAAACAACTAATTTGAGGTATCTAGCTCTTCAAAAGACTTCACTAAATCATCGACTGCTTTCATCTGGCTTACAAAGGCTTCTAATTTTGCTAATGGTAAAGCAGAAGGCCCATCGCATTTGGCATTTTGTGGATCAGGGTGCGCTTCTAGGAATAGACCTGCCAGCCCCACTGCTAGCCCTGAGCGCGCTAATTCTGTCACCTGTGCGCGGCGACCGCTTGATGCAGCCCCAAAAGGATCGCGACATTGTAAAGAATGGGTTACGTCAAAAATCACTGGGCAACCTTTGGAAACGGTCTTCATAACGCTAAAGCCAAGCATATCTACAATAAGATTATCATAACCAAAGTTTGTCCCGCGATCGCAAAGAATCACTTTATCGTTACCACATTCTTCGATTTTCTCTACGATATTTCCCATTTGTCCGGGACTTAAAAATTGGGGCTTTTTCACATTAATTACCGCACCGGTACGTGCCATTGCTTCAACAAGATCCGTTTGGCGCGCTAAAAATGCGGGCAACTGAATCACATCAACCACTTCAGCGACAGGCTTACATTGATAGATTTCGTGAACATCAGTAATTAATTTAACCCCAAATGTGTCTTTCAATTCTTGGAAAATTTTCAACCCCTCTTCCATTCCCGGCCCACGGTAAGAATGAATTGATGAGCGGTTAGCCTTATCAAAAGAAGCTTTGAATACATAAGGTACATTCAGTTTTTGGGTTACTTCAACATATTTTTCACACACTGCCATTGCCATATCACGGCTTTCTAACACATTCATTCCACCAAATAAAACAAATGGTTTATTGTTAGCAACTTCAATATTTCCAATTTTAATGACTTTATTTTGCATAATGTTCTCTAATATATAAATTTAGTGAATTAATTCTTTTGCTGCTTTTTCTTGCGCTTCAATATCTTTCTCAATTAGCGGTAATTGTTCTTTAAACATTATTGAGAAAGAATCATCTGGTCTTTTTTCAACAAATTCTTTAAGATCTTTCAATGCTTCTGAAAGACGCCCAAGTTGCATTTTTAAAATACCACGATCACGAATTTCATCTAATGTATCTGGATAACGTTCCAATACGTTCTCAACGTAAGTCAATGCTGGCTCGTATCGACTTTCTCGCATTAAGGAATTTTTCGCTAATTGCCCATAACGAAATTCTAATTCTTCTTCATCTTGCTCACCGAATAGGGGGACAGAAAATTCCACATCATCACCATAATGAAGCTTACAAATATATTCAATATATTTTTCTGAAGATTCTCTTCCTGTCCAAGGATCAAAATAAAGATGTTTTCCATTAACATCCGCTTTAAGCATAATATTGACTGGAAATTCCATTGCATAAATCGGTAAGGCTAATTTTTCAGCGAGATACAATAAAATACCACCGACAGAAATAGCAACCCCACGGCGATTTGTTAAAACATCGGGTAGATAATAATTAGAATGATCAAAAGAATTATTAGAATCAATCAAAAAGCCCCAATCAACATAAATTAAATCGATCAACTTTCTAATTTTTGCTTCATCGTCTTTCTCTTGCTCAATGGTTTCTCTTGCTTGAGTTAAAAAACCATTCATAATTGAATGAATATTTCCTAGCTCGCGTTGCCCATCATTCCCTGTAAGCACATAAAAATTAAGCATTTCATTATAAATTGCATTGCGATTTGTATTCATCAATCATTCCCTCTTGTATTTAATTGAGCTAATGTTATACGTTCGTGTTGGTGATAATCCTTACGAGAAATAACGTTATGCCACAAATTCTTTTGAAAAAAAGACCGCACTTTTTCTCCTTGCAGCCAACCGTGTTCCAATAACAACCAGCCTTGTGGTTTTAGATGCGTTGGTGCATTAATAATAATGTGCCGTAAATCTGCATACCCCTGTTCTTTAGCGATTAAAGCAGTTAATGGCTCGAATCGCACATCGCCCAACTGCAAATGCGGATCATCTTTATCAATATAAGGCGGATTACTTACAATGATGTCAAAACGCTGATCTTGTAAATTTTCAAACCAATTGCTTTGATAAAAAAGAATATTATCAACATCATTACGTTTTGCATTGTCTTGCGCTAAGTTTACCGCATTATCAATCAGATCAACACCCACAACCGAAACTTTAAATGATTTTTTCGATCTAGATCGCAATTCTTGTGCAAGCGCTATTGCAATTGCCCCTGTACCTGTGCCTAAATCTAATATTTTCAGTTCTTCTCCAAACTGAGCTGATGAAATACGTTCTTCCGCACAAATTAAGGCATTTTCCACTAAAATTTCCGTATCTGCTCTTGGAATAAGAGTATCTTCAGAGACCCTTAGATCAAGCGTCCAAAAAGGCTGCTGACCAAGAATATAAGCCATTGGCTCACAGCTTACACGGCGTTGCAATAGTTTTTCAAGCTGCGCTAATTCTTGTGCTGAAAGTATAGTTTCGGAAAAGGCTAAAAGAGAGGAACGAGAACGCCCTGTGACAAATTGTAATAATAGGTTAGCATCCACCTTGGGGTTGATAAAAGGATCTGTCTTTTTATTCCCCATCAGTTGCGTTTCTGCCCAAACGAGCCAATCTGCATAATTCATTCGGTTATTCTCAATCTCATTGATACAGTAAATTAAAATAAAAAATAAATTGAATTTATTATTTGAATTTACTTTATGTTAAAGCTTAAAAAGGAAAAAAGAAAGGACTGATTTCTTATAAAAATCAGTCCTTTAATAGGATTAAATGATTAGTTATGCTCAGATTTGTCTGAATTTTCCACCGCACTTTGATTTTGTGTAGGTGCAGTTTGTTCAGTGCTTTTTTCTGAACTAGCTTTACCACTGTCACTCCAGCCTGAAGGTGGGGTAACTGGCTCACGATTCATCAGCTGTTTAATCTGTTCTTCTTCAATGGTCTCATATTTTACTAACGCATCTTTCATTGCGTGTAAAATATCCATATTGTCAATTAATAACTGTCTTGCACGATCGTAGTTTCGAGTAACAATAGCACGAACCTCTTCATCAATAACATGTGCCGTTTCATCTGACATATGTTTTGCTTTTGCCATTGAACGCCCTAAGAACACTTCACCTTCATCTTCAGAATAAAGAATTGGCCCTAATTTATCGGAAAAGCCCCATTGGGTTACCATATTACGCGCAATATTCGTGGCAACTTTAATGTCATTCGATGCGCCAGTAGAAATATTTTCTTCGCCGTAAATTAACTCTTCCGCCAAACGTCCTGCATAAAGGGTTGAAAGTTTACTTTCTAATTGTTTCTGGCTAATGCTGACTTGATCCCCTTCTGGTAAAAAGAAGGTTACCCCTAAAGCACGTCCACGCGGAATAATGGTCACTTTATGCACGGGATCGTGTTCTGGTACAAGATAGCCCACAATGGCGTGTCCTGCTTCGTGATAAGCAGTCGATTCTTTCTGCTTATCGGTCATAATCATTGTGCGACGTTCAGGCCCCATATTGATTTTGTCTTTTGCTTTTTCAAACTCAAGCATTGAAACCAATGGCTTGTTCATTCGGGCAGCAAATAATGCGGCTTCATTAACAAGGTTCGCCAAGTCTGCACCTGAATAACCCGGTGTACCACGTGCGAGCGTCATTGCATTCACATCTGGGGCAACGGGTACTTTACGCATATGCACTTTTAAGATTTGCTCACGCCCTAAAACATCTGGCAAGCCCACCACTACTTGGCGGTCAAAACGCCCCGGGCGAGTTAACGCGGGATCAAGCACATCAGGACGGTTGGTTGCGGCGATCACAATCACCCCTTCATTGCCTTCAAACCCATCCATTTCCACTAACATTTGGTTAAGGGTTTGCTCACGCTCATCGTGTCCGCCACCAAGACCAGCCCCACGTTGGCGACCTACGGCATCAATTTCATCAATAAAGATCAGGCAAGGTGCATTTTTCTTCGCTTGTTCAAACATATCACGCACACGAGAAGCCCCTACCCCAACAAACATTTCTACGAAGTCAGAACCTGAAATAGTAAAAAATGGCACTTTCGCTTCACCGGCAATGGCTTTAGCTAATAAAGTTTTACCTGTTCCTGGTGGGCCAACCATTAAAATCCCTTTTGGAATTTTACCGCCCAACTTTTGGAATTTACTTGGATCACGCAAGAAATCCACAATTTCGCCTACTTCTTCTTTGGCTTCATCGCAACCTGCAACATCTGCAAAGGTGGTTTTAATTTGCTCTTTTGTCAGCATTTTGGCACGGCTTTTTCCAAAGCTCATTGCTTTACCGCCACCACCTTGCATTTGTCGCATAAAGAAGAACCACACGCCAACAAGCAGTAGCATTGGGAACCAAGAAATAAAAATTTGTGCTAAAAAGCCACGTTTTTCTGGCAATGTTCCTTCTACTTTCACCTTTTTATTTAATAAATCATTGAGTAATTTATCATCATAAATTGGCATTACTGTTGAATATTTGGAACCATCTGATTTGGTAACCTGCAATTCATTATCATCAAATCTCACTTGACGAACTTGATCATTGCCTACATCAGTAATAAATGTGGTGTAATCAGTCATATTACTGCTTGAACCACCGCTAAAGCCCTGATATGCAGACATCATAACGACTGCAATAACAATCCATAGGACTAAGTTTTTGACCATATCTTTCAAGGTTTGACCTCGTTTTTCTAAGTTAATAATTTGTTACAAGATTACTACATTCATTCCAAAATGAGAAGTTATTGAATTTATAGTTAATATTTGTAACCCGTTGCCACAATATACACCTCGCGAGAACGTCCACGAGATGCTTCAGGTTTACGTACTTTAACAACACTGAAAAGAGAACGAATCTCTTTTAAGTATTCATCAAAGCCCTCACCTTGGAAAACCTTTACAACAAAACTGCCTTTATGTGCCAATACTTGTTTGCACATATCTAAAGCCAGCTCGACTAAATACATTGCACGCGGAATATCTACTGATGGCATTCCGCTAAAATTAGGTGCCATATCAGACATCACTACATCTACTTTTGCTTCGCCAACTCGTTCAAGCAAGGCATTAAGCACATTCTCTTCACGAAAATCCCCTTGCAAGAAATCAACCCCGACAATAGGATCCATCTCTAAAATATCACAAGCAATGACTCGACCTTTACCGCCAATTTGACTCACCACATACTGAGACCACCCTCCGGGAGCAGCTCCTAAATCCACGACGGTCATTCCGTGCTTAAAAAGACGATCTGTTTGTTGAATTTCATCAAGCTTAAAATAAGCTCGCGAACGCAACTTCTGCTTATGTGCCTTTTGGACAAATGGATCTTTAAAATGCTCATTTAACCAACGCGTTGAACTTGCTGAACGTTTTTTCTTTCCCATAATTTCTTAATTTTTGTGGTAGTTTCGTCAATATAAGGTTAAAATTTCCCAGTTCAAGGTGGTATTAGGAATTTCTCCATAAAAAACACCGCACTTTATAAACATAGGATTAAATTAATGCAGTTATCAACAAAACAAAAACAATTTTTAAAAGGGCTTGCACACCACTTAAGCCCTGTCGTTATGCTAGGTGGAAATGGATTAACCGAAGGGGTTATCGCTGAAATTGACAACGCCCTCAATCATCACGAATTAATTAAAGTGAAAATTGCAGGAGCTGATCGCGAAACCAAACAACTTATTATTGATGCGATTGTCAGAGAAACGCAAGCTGTTGCGGTGCAAACTATCGGTCATATCCTTGTGCTTTATCGCCCAAGCGAAGAACATAAAATTTCCTTACCTAAAAAATAAGTAAAATGGGGCGTATTAAAACGCCCTCTTTTTCATTTATATTCCACTTCAATAATATCAAACTCAACCTTTCCACCGGGAGTGGTAATGGTTACGCTATCGTCCACTTCTTTGCCAATTAAGCCACGAGCAATCGGTGAATTTACTGAAATCAAGCCTTGTTTAATATCCGCTTCATCATCCCCCACGATTTGATAGGTTACTTCTTCCTCAGTATTCACATTCACTAACACGACCGTTGCACCAAAGATAACTTTGCCGTTATTTGGCATTTTGGTTACATCAATGATTTGACTATTCGCCAACTTTCCTTCAATTTCTTGAATACGCCCTTCACAAAAACCTTGTTGCTCGCGTGCCGCGTGATATTCCGCATTTTCTTTTAAATCACCGTGTTCACGCGCTTCTGCAATGGCTTTAATGATTTCAGGACGGCGAGTATTTTTTAAAAAGTCCAATTCTTCTCTTAATTGTGCTGCACCGCGTACAGTCATTGGAATTTGTTGCATTGCTAAATCCTTATTCCTTTTTTAGTCAAAAATAAAACCACGGCAAAGCAATACTTTGCCGTAGCTCAAAAAATAATTTTAATGCAAATCGCATTATTACATCATTTATGCGAGAAATAATTTTACTCTCGCGAGATCCAGCACTATTATTGTGTTTCTGAAAAAAAATAGCAACCATCGCGATTATTTATGTACAAATTATCATCAAAATTATGGCCTTTTGTATTAGGGATTTCCTTTGTTTTATCCCCCTCACAGAGCGCCGCTAAAGTGGACGTTGAAGAACTTCGTACACAACTTCCTACGGGAACAAGCCTTTCGTTCGTAGCGAAAAACTTAAAAACGCAAGAAATTCTCACCGCACTGAATCCACAAACCTTTATGCTCCCTGCAAGTACACAAAAAGTGTTTACTGCACTCGCTGCCAAACTGAGCCTTGGCGATGAATTTCATTTTGAAACGAGTTTATTACGAGACGGCAATATTGAAAATGGTGAGTTACAAGGTAACTTAATTATTAAATTCACCGGTGACCCTGATTTAACCAGCGATCAACTCTATCAGTTGCTTGCCCAATTAAAGCAACAAGGTATTCAACGCATCAAAGGGGATCTCATTTTAGATACGGCGGTATTTACTGGACACGACCGTGGCTTAGGTTGGATTTGGAACGACCTATCAATGTGCTTTAATTCACCACCAGCCGCTGTGAACATCAATCACAACTGTTTTTATGTAGATCTTGATGCTAACCTACCTACGGGCGAATTGGTGAAATTCAATGTGCCTGCACAATATCCCGTTCAAGTATTTGGACAAGTTCGTGTCGCAAGCAAAGAAGAAGCCCCTTATTGTCAGCTTGATGCGATACTACACGATAATAATCGCTATCAAATTAAAGGCTGCTTAGCGCATCAAGCCAAACCTTTTGCACTCAGTTTTGCCGTGCAAGATCCTAATGCTTATGCCGCGGCAATTATTCAACACCAATTAAACCGCCTTGGCATTTCGTTTAACGGCAACATCCAACAACCTCACATAACCCAGCAAGGACAAATTTTAGCACAACATTTTTCTAAGCCATTGCCTGAACTGATCAAAAAAATGATGAAAAAATCGGACAACCAAATTGCCGATGCTCTATTTCGCACTATTGGTTATCACTATTACAAACGTCCTGCTTCATTTCAACTTTCCGCCAAAGCAATGCGCCAAATTTTGCAAACTCGCGCAGGCATAAAATTTGATAATAGCATTATCGCCGATGGCTCAGGGCTTTCTCGTCACAACCTAATCTCTGCCAATATTATGCTGCAAGCCCTTGAATATATTGCAAATAACGAGGCACAATTGCATTTATTAGACATCTTTCCCATTGCCGGGGTAGATGGCACACTAAGCGGACGTGGTTCAATGATTGCCCCACCTCTGGCACAAAATATTTCGGCTAAAACAGGCGCATTAAAAGGGGTTTATAATCTGGCTGGCTTTATGCAAAATAGCAAAGGACAACGCATTGCATTCGTACAATTTATCAACGGCTATTCCACGGGCGATCTGGAAAATAAAACGAAACGCGCACCCTTAGTGCGTTTTGAAAATGCCCTATACAGCCAACTTTATGAGGATTAGACAATGAAATTACAGCATATTTACCTATACCCCATCAAATCAACACAAAGCTATGAAGTGGCACAAGCGGTAGTTCAACCGCAAGGGCTTAATTTTGACCGCACCTTTATGCTTACCGAACTAGATGGCACCTTTATCACCGCACGCAAAGAGGCGGAACTTTATCATTTCCACGCGTTGCCGACACCGCTTGGCTTATATATTCAGCATAAAGACGGTTCAGCAATTCAAGTTCAATATACGGATTTTCAACAAAGCCAAGCCTGTGAAGTGTGGGGGAATGAATTTAACTCGTTACTTGCACCACAAGAAATTAATCAATGGTTTAGCGAAAAAATCGGTCGTGCTGTGCAACTGCGCTGGACAGGCGAACACACGCAACGCACAATCAAACGCTACCCCGATCAACCGCTCTCTTTTGCAGACGGCTACCCACTTTTACTCACGACTACCGCCTCATTTAATGCCTTACAACAAGCTTGCCCAAGCCCAATTTTACCCCTTCAATTCCGCCCAAATGTAATCATTGATGGCATCATCCCCTTTGAAGAACAACAATGGGCTGAAATTCAAATTGGTGAAGTCAAATTCTTACACAGTAAACCTTGCGAACGCTGTGTGCTTACCACACGCAACCCAATTACCAACCAAACAGATCCAAAAATGGAACCTTTCCGCACGCTGAAAAAACTCAACCGCAACGAACAAGGCGCACCACTTTTCGGCATTAATTTAATTCCATTAAATACCGGCGTTATTCGCGTGAATGATCAAGTGAACATTTTGGCATTGAAATAAATTGAAATAAAAAAGTGCGGTGGTTTTTAGAGAAATTTCTCTTAAAACCACCGCACTTTTATACATAACTCATTTTATTGAGGATCAATAAGATCAACTAATTTCATTACTACTTCGTCTATTAAATGAGGTTCTGCCACCGTAGCAAATTTTGCATTACGAGCGTTCAAATCAAGAGAATGTATTTGGTGACAAAGAATAACGCCAGTTACCGCTCCTGATTTAGTACTCGCACCATCTAATACTACGGTAACACTTTGCGAACGAGCCGCCTTTCCACCACTAGAGATAGGGCAACAAATTGCCACACCTAGCGCTTTATTTAATACTTGCTCCGAAATTACAATAAAATAATGAGGCTTGCGTAGTTCTCGCCCTAAGCTAGGATCGGGATCAACATACCAAATTTCTCCCTTTTTTGGCACGCGCATTACCATACTTCTTTACCTTGTGCTGAGCTTTCCATTATTTCTGCGACATCCTTGTTTAACGCTGTTATTTCTTCACTATCAATGCCTTCTAACAACTGAGTAAGATTTTTTCGCCCTTTAGGCTGACGCTTAACAGCACTTAACACGACGGTTTCATTTTTTGTTTCAATATTTAACACATTGCCCGCTTGCCAGCCCATTTGAACAGCAATTGAATTGGGTACCGTTAAAATAATCGCCCCACCTTGTTGTCTTAATCTACCTTGCATCATATTTTCCTTTGTTCGTGTTACTTTGTAACACATCATAAAGAAATTTTACTCACTCCACAATCAAATTCATTCTGAATCAAAATAAAAAGTGCGGTGGTTTTTAGAGAAATTTCTCTTAAAACCACCGCACTTATTCAGTGATTGAGGATTAATGAATATTACCAAACTCGCCTTTGTTAAACGCGTTGAATTTTTCGATTAATTCTTCGCGGGTGTTCATTACAAACGGGCCATAGGCGGCAATTGGTTCATTAATTGGTACGCCACTGAGTAAAACCATTTTGACGTTTTCCTCACCTGCGGTGATTTTGACTTCACCGCTTTCGTGATTGAAAATCACCAATTCGGTTGGTGCAGCACGATCGCTATCATTAATCAGTGCCGTTCCACGCAATGCTACCAGCATTAAATGGTGGCTTTCTGGTACGTTAATGGTTACGCTGTGGTTCGCATTAATATCCATTTCCCACATATTTAACTCGGTAAAGGTACGGGCAGGCCCTTTTACGCCATCCAGCTCCCCTGCAATAATGCGTGCTGTACCCGCATTATCGGCAAAGTGATAAGCTGGAATATCTGCCGCTTTAATGCTTTGATAGCCTGCTGGGGCATTTTTATCTTTCGCTGGCAAATTTACCCAAAGTTGTAACATTTCAAAAGTTCCGCCTGTTCGGCTGAAATTTTCGCTATGAAACTCTTGGTGAACAATGCCATTTCCTGCGGTCATCCATTGCACATCACCTGCTCCAATCACGCCACCATTGCCATCGCTATCGCGGTGTTCTACTTCACCTTGCAACGCAATCGTAACGGTTTCAAATCCTGCGTGTGGATGTGCGCCTACGCCTCTTGGCGCGCCGTTATGAGGTTTAAATTCCATTGGCATTGCATAATCTAGCATCAAAAATGGGCTAGTGACTTTGTCTTGTTGGCTATGTGAGAATAATGGTGACACATAAAAACCATCGCCAACCCAGTGTTTTTGTGGTGCGGTATAAACTCGATTTACTGTACGCATAATTTTTTCTCCTAAATTTGATAAATTCTGTTTTTTGTGATGCCCTGAATATTCAGGGCGGTGAGTTCATTAATAAGTCGCTACTTGCATTCCATTACGTTGCGCTTCACGCAATTTAGTTGGGGTAACATCATTGCCCTCTGGATCAACCACACTGACAGTAGATAAAATATTGGTCAATTGTCCACGGATTGCGGCTAAATAACGCTGACGTAACGCACTACGCTCATTTAATTCAGCTTCAGAAAGTGCGGTAACTTTTGCTTTACGGGCTAATTCGTTAATTCTATCTAATTCTAAAATACGCATTTTCTTTCTCCTTGTTGTTAGAAGCTGTTGATAGTTCATTTTATATGTGAGTTATCGATAGCCTCTAAATGTTTGCTTATTTCTTGTGGCGTAGTTTATACTTGTTCCATACATCAAACAATAATCAAAAATAAAACCCAAGGTTCTATTTATGCAACAAATTGATCTCAATGATATGCGCTTTTTTGTGAGCGTGATCCAATCTGGTAGCTTAACCCAAGCTGCTGAACAATTAAGTGTGCCAAAATCGCGTTTAAGCCGTCGTTTGACGGAGTTAGAAAATCAGCTCGGTAGCAAGCTGCTTGATCGCAATCGCAATGGGGTACGATTAAATGATCTTGGTGAACATTTTTACCAACACGCCTTACTCGCTGTGGAAGCTGCCGAAAGTGCGGTAAATTCTGTGGCAAATTGTTTAGCCACGCCTCGTGGTTTACTACGCATTTCGGTTTCCAGTGAGATTTTACGTTATTGGCTCACCCCACATTTATCGCACTATTTACAGCAACACTCTGATGTTGAGCTAAACATTACAATGGAAAATCGCCGTGCTAATTTATTGCAAGAAGGGGTGGATATTGCCTTACGCATTGGGGATCTTGACCTTGATGACGTGGTAGCAAAGCATCTTTTTGATATTTCTTCTGGAATTTATGCCTCGCCAAATTATTTAAGTAAAAATGGCGTCCCACAAACACCACAAGAATTGAAAAGCCATCGCCTGCTGCATAAAAGTGATGGCAAAAATTGGCTGTTCAAGCAAGGCAATCAACGGGAATTGATACAACTGAAAAAAGCTTTGCAAGCCAATGATGCGGCGGTATTAGCCCAATTAGTGGAAGATGACTACGGTATTGCCCTATTGCCTGAATTGCCCAATTTAATTCAACCCAATTGGCAAAAGTTATTACCTGATTGGCAACTCGAATCAGCGCCTTTATATGCAATTTATTACAAAAATCGCGGGCTTGCGCCAACAGTGCGAACATTTGTTAATTTTTTAAGCGAAATCGCAAAAAATTGGCAAAAATAATACCGCACTTTTTATTCAACCATTGAGCAAGAGAAAGAGATAAAGTAAGATTAACGCCTTTTTGAAAACAACCTAACACATAATAAATACAGGAAAACACAATGAAAGTTTCAATTATTGGCGCAGGCGCAGTGGGCGTAGGCATTTGTAATTATCTTCTTACAATGGGTGAATGCCAAGAAGTGGTCTTGGTCGACCTGAATAAAGAACGTACCCGTGGCGAACAATTGGATTTCAGCCATACCAGTGCGTTAACTTTCGCTAAAAATACCAAAATTATTGCGGGAGAATATGAAGACACGCGTGATAGCGACGTGGTGGTGATCACGGCGGGTGCGCAAATTAAAGTGGGACAAGATCGCTTAGAAATCGGTCATATTAATGCCAAAATCGCCGTGGATATTGCCCGCCAATTAGAACACTATACCCCAAACGCGATTCTCATTGTGGTGACCAATCCCTGTGATATTCTGACCCATTTTATTATTCGTAACACCAACTTCCCCGCACACCGTGTGATTAGTGCTGGTTGTGTAGTGGATACGGCGCGAATGATGAAAATTATTGCTGATAAAGTCAAAATCGATCCGAAAAACGTGTTCGGTTATGTAATGGGGGAACACGGTGCAAATAGTTTTATTCCTTGGAGTATCGTGAATATTGCAGGGCAAAAAATTGATGATTTTTGTCAGCAAAATGATGTGCCAATGCTCGATCCTCAAGAACTGCTCAACGCAACCAAAGCCATTGGTTTGGAGGTATTCAGTTTAAAACTCAACACCAACCACGCCATTGCTGCTAGCGTGTTCCGTATTATTCGAGCGATTAGTATTAATGAATATTCTGTGTTGCCCGTTGGCACAATGCTCAATGGTGAATACGGTTTACAGGATGTGGTGATCAATGTGCCGATGGTTATTAGTAATAACGGCGTAGAACACATTTTGAAATACAAACTTCCTGCCAATGAACTTGAGCAACTTCACCAATGTGCCAATGCTTTACGCCAAGTGGTCGAAAAAGTGGCTGAAAGCACAGGGTTGAATTGTTAATGATAGGTAAAGAGAATTGATCAAAAAAGTGCGGAAAAAACCACCGCACTTTCTTTTTGTTGTTTTTTACTAGATTTCCTATAAGCAATTTTTCTCGCCACGAGACAGGCTAATCAACCCTGAGCGAACAATTTCAATCAATGCACTTTCTTCTTTTAATGCTTTCACGAAAGCATCAAGTTTATCTTTCGTTCCCACAAGTTGAATGGTGTAAGATTTGGTGGTAACGTCCACAATTTGTCCACGGAAGATTTCCGCTAAACGTTTTAACTCATCACGGGAACTGCCTTGCGCACGCACTTTCACCAACATTACTTCACGCTCAACGTGTTCGCAATCACTTAGGCTTATCACTTTAAACACGTCCACCAATTTATGCAGTTGCTTTTCAATTTGCTCCAGCACTTGCTCATCGCCGTAAGCCTCAATGGTCATACGAGAAAGGGTGGGATCATCAGTAGGTGCAACCGTCAAACTTTCAATATTAAAGGCTCGTTGAGAAAACAAGCCAACCACGCGGGATAACGCCCCTGATTCATTTTCTAATAATACTGATAAAATTCTACGCATTAGGCTTTCTCCGGTTTGGTTAAAATCATTTCGTTCATTGCGCCACCACGCACTTGCATTGGATAAACGTGTTCGGTTTCATCGACTTTAATATCAACAAACACTAATTTATCTTTAATGGCAAAGGCTTGTGTCAATTTCTCTTCCAATTCCTCTGGCTGATCAATTTGGATACCGACGTGTCCGTAAGATTCTGCCAACTTCACGAAATCAGGCAACGAGTTCATATAAGATTGTGAATGGCGACCTGAATAAATTAAATCTTGCCATTGTTTCACCATACCTAAAAAGCGATTGTTTAGGCTAATAATTACCACCGGAATGCCATATTGTTGTGCGGTGGAAAGCTCTTGAATATTCATTTGAATACTGCCATCTCCGGTTACGCAAACCACCGTTGCTTCTGGATGAGCCAATTTCACGCCTAATGCCGCAGGTAAGCCAAAGCCCATTGTGCCAAGCCCACCAGAGTTGATCCAATGACGAGGTTCATCAAAAGGATAATGCAGGGCGGCAAACATTTGGTGTTGTCCCACATCAGACGCCACATAAGCCCCCCCCTTAGTTAAGCGATAGACGGTTTCAATCACTTGCTGTGGTTTAATCACGCCACTATGACGATCAAAATCTAAGCACTTCACTGCTTTCCACTCATCAATTTGTTTCCACCAATCAGTTAGATCGGCTTGAGATTTCGCTAAATTATCTTCTTCCAATAAGGCTAATATTTCTTGTAATACATTTTCTGCACTGCCTACAATGGGAATCGCGGCGGGAACATTTTTAGAAATAGACGTTGGATCAATGTCAATATGCACAACTTTTGCATTCGGGCAATATTTCGCCAGATTATTGGTGGTACGGTCATCAAAACGTACGCCAATCGCGAAAATCAAATCACTGTGATGCATCGCATTATTCGCTTCGTATGTACCGTGCATTCCTAGCATACCTAAGTATTGTTTATCTGTACTTGGAAATGCGCCTAATCCCATTAAAGAGGAGGTAACCGGCAAATTCAACTGTTTAGCAAATTGAGTAATTTGTTCACTGCAATTTGCGGTGATCGCCCCGCCACCAAGGAAAAGCACTGGTTTTTTTGCAACGAGTAAGGCTTTCAAGGCTTTTTTAATCTGCCCTTTATGCCCTTGTACCGTAGGATTATAAGAACGCAAGTGAATTTCTTGCGGATAAGTATAAGTATATTTATTTGCAGGGTTTACCACATCTTTCGGTAAATCAATCACCACAGGACCGGGGCGACCGGTGGAAGCAATATAAAAGGCTTTTTTAATAATTTCAGGCAAATCTTCTGCACGTTTAACTAAAAAACTATGTTTCACCACAGGACGCGAGATCCCAACCATATCGCATTCTTGGAAAGCATCACTCCCGATCAAACCTGACATCACTTGTCCTGAGATCACCACCAAAGGCACTGAATCCATATACGCGGTTGCAATGCCCGTAATCGCATTGGTTGCGCCCGGGCCTGATGTTACTAACACGCACCCCACTTCCCCTGTGGAACGTGCATAGCCGTCTGCCATATGTACCGCGGCTTGTTCGTGACGAACCAAAATATGCTCAATGCCACCTAGAGTGTGAATGGCATCATAAATATCTAACACCGAGCCACCGGGGTAGCCAAACACAAATTTTACGCCCTGATCACGCAAGGATTGCACAACCATTTCCGCACCTGATAATTTCTTCATTGTTACCTCGCAAAAATTTACGGAATTTCCACCGCACTTCTGTTTTTCATTAACGATGATTATTTGTAACGGATTGAGGCTAGCTTGTCTAGCAAGATTTTAGTGGATAAGCAGAAACAGAGAAGAATAAAACGCCAAAAATTCCAAAATTACAACATTTTATAAAATAAAACCCAATAAAAAATAAAAAAATGCGACAATATGCCGCATTTTATAAAATAGACAAAATAAAATTTTATTTCTTATTTTGTGATCAAGATCACATTTTAACGTCTTTTAAACAAGAAGATTAATGCCACTAAGGTGATTGCTGTCGCAATAAAGCCAAAGATCCCTGATGCGGTGTAACCCACCACAAGATAGCCCACAATGGTTGCAGCGGCTAAGGTTAAAGCATAAGGTAACTGCGTCGTAACGTGATCCATATGGTTACATTTTGCCCCAGTGGAAGACAAAATTGTGGTATCCGAAACAGGCGAACAGTGATCACCGCAGACTGCACCAGCCATTACGGCTGAAAGGCAAGGCAACATTAATTCTGGCGCTGCATTTGCAGCAATCGCGGCAGCAATTGGCAACATAATTCCGAATGTTCCCCAACTTGTTCCCGTTGAAAATGCCATTACAGAACCTAATATGAATAATAATGCGGGCAACACTGCCACAGGTAAGTTACCCGAAACAAGGCTAGATAAATAGGTCCCCGTTTTCATATCGCCAACAACATTGTTGATTGTCCAAGCGAAGAATAAAATTAAAATCGCACCAAGCATTGATTTCACCCCAACGACCCAAGATTTTGCGTATTCCGCAACACTCACTTGGCGATCAATCAAAATGCAAAGCGTCGCAATAATGACCGAAGCACAGCCGCCAACCACAAGAGAAATTCCTACGGTGGTATTTTCAAACGCTCCTAACAAGGAAAACGGTTTTCCTTCTGCGGCAAGGGCTTCATTTCCTGTGTGCAACATCATAAATACTGTTGCGCCAATTAACGTAATAATTGGTAAGATCAAGTTACGAACGTGGCCTTTTACCCCTACTTGCTCATCTTGCTCTTCTTCTACTCTCTCAAGAGCGAGCTTTTCGTGCCTTGCCATTGAGCCAATATCAAAGGAAAAATACGCAACAAAGAACACCATTAAAATGGAGAAAATCGCATAGAAATTCATCGCGCTCATTGCCATAAATGCACCAATTGGGGTGTAATCAGTAATCGCATAGGTCGCCAACAAGCCAGAAATTAAGGTAATGATATAAGCCCCCCAACTGGAAACAGGCATAATCACACACATTGGCGCAGCAGTGGAATCCAAGATATACGCCAATTTCGCACGAGAAACATTAAATTTATCCGTAACAGGACGAGCAATCGCGCCCACCGCAAGGCTATGGAAATAATCGTCAATAAAGGTAACAAACACCAAAGAGGCGGCCATTAATTTTGCACCTCGACGATTTTTAATCCGCTTTTGCGCCCATTCAGCAAAAGCACGGTTACTGCCTGACACCGTTAAGAGTGCGGTTAAAATGCCTAATAGTAATAAGAATAAAATGATGTTGATGGTATCAAAATTCCACCCATCATCACCATACACTAAAGATTGCACCGTATTCTTTAAATAAATGGCTGCGTTTGTAATGTTGAAATCCGCCAACATTAACGAGCCAATTAAGATACCAATGCTTAAAGATAAAATGACTTTACGCGTAAAAATCGCCAATAATAAGGCTAACAGGGGCGGGACAACCGACCAAATTGATGTGGAATAATCTAACAGTTCCATTATTGTTCTACCTAAGAATAAGGGAGAACCACTGAAGTTTACTATTTTAAAGAAAGGTAAAAATTTAAAATAAAAAGGCAGGCACAATTGCCCAACCTAACCAGTAGCGCTCCATAGTGATAAAAAAGACTATGACAGTAACGTTTCTTTCGAAAACGTTCCCAACCAATTAAAACGACTTTTAATTGATTTCGGCAACTATTCCTTTCCTTTTTCCTCATCGTTATCCACTCAGAAAAAATACTTATAATAGTTGCTCCTCTACATAAGTAGGATCTCGCAAAGATTACAATAAGCAACAAAAAATGCAAGCATTATCCATAAAAAAGCGATCACTTTTTCACTAACTCCCACTTAATACGACGCAAAGGATTGCGTTATAAAAAAATGAAATTGAGACAAAAAATTTGGAAAAATAATACCGCACTTTTATAAAGGGAATAAAGCACATTCAATATTAAATAACATTCTCTATTTACCTAGAATAATATTTTCGTTATTATATCGGCGTTCTTATTAATTTAATATTATGATTTAGGAGAAGTAAAATGAGTGATTTATTAAAATCATTAAGAAATATTCGTAGTTTACGCGCTGTTGCAAAAAATCTAAATGTAGAACATTTAGAAGAAATCTTAGAAAAAGTGAAAACAGTTCTTGAAGAAAAACGTCAAGAAGTCGCACAAGCTGCACAGCAAGAAGTAGAAAGATTAAAAGCACTTGCAGAAGTACATCAATTTTTAAAAGAAAAAGGGATTGCGCCTGAAGATTTAATTACAGAGCAAACTGCTACACCGAAAGCCGTACGTCAAAAACGTCCTACTCGTCCAGCTAAATATCAATATACTGACGAGAATGGCAATGTGAAAACTTGGACGGGTCAAGGCAGAACACCTTCTATTATTCAACGTGCCTTAGATGCTGGAAAATCATTATCTGATTTTGAACTTTAATTTATAAAAAAGTAAAGCTTATTGGCTTTACTTTTTTTTTCATCTCAAAAACCTGATCCCATACAATATTATGATTATGCGAGAAAATAAAATTCTGCTAACTGATTGCCCTGATGATAAAGGGCTTATTTCAAAAATAACCAATATTTGTTATAAACATCAACTCAACATTATTCATAACAATGAGTTTGTGGATTTTGAAACAAAACATTTCTTTATGCGTACCGAATTGGAAGGTATTTTCAATGATGAAACCTTGCTTGCCGATTTAACCTTTAATCTGCCAGCGGGAACAAATTGTCAATTAATAAGTAAAAAAAGAAAACGTATTGTTATTTTAGTGACCAAAGAAGCCCATTGTCTTGGCGATCTTTTAATGAAAAATTACTACGGTGGTTTAGATGTTGAAATTGCTGCTGTAATTGGCAATCACGATAACTTAAAATGTTTAGTAGAACGTTTTGATATTCCTTTCCATTGTATTAGCCACGAAGGATTAACACGCGTTGAACACGATAAATTATTAGCGGAAAAAATCGATCAATATTCGCCAGATTATATTGTGTTAGCGAAATATATGCGGGTATTAAACCCTGAATTTGTTGCCCGTTATCCAAACCGAGTGATTAATATCCACCACTCTTTCTTGCCAGCATTTATTGGCGCAAGACCTTATCATCAAGCTTATGCGCGTGGCGTAAAAATCATTGGTGCAACCGCGCATTTCATCAATAATGAATTAGATGAAGGTCCAATTATTATGCAAAATGTCATTAACGTGGATCATACATACAGCGCCGAAGCAATGATGCACGCAGGACGTGATGTAGAAAAAACTGTCCTCACCAAAGCCTTAGAGCTTGCCTTACAAGATCGGATTTTTGTTTATAAAAATAAAACAATTATTCTCTAAACATAATGCGGTGAGCCACCAGCACCGCATTGATTTGATTAATTAAAAGGTATAAGTCAAACGTAAATTAAAAGAACGCGGATTACCGGGCATTGCATCGGAACGCCAATAAGCTTTATTAAATAAATTCGACACAGCCAAGGTAATATTGACAGGATTCAAATTATACCCCACCATCGCATCAACACGAGTAAAACTTGGTAGAATAGTTTGTTTATTGTTATTGAAATAATAGCGTTTTCCTAAGTGCGTTATCCCTGTTTCTAAATAGAATTTTTCTGTTGGCACATAACGCACAAATAGGTTACTTGTGAAATTGCCGGTATTATTCAAAGTGCGGTTGTTATTTTGCGGATGTTGTTTATCTTCCTTAATTTTTGCTACCATCCAGCCTACTGAAGAACGGATATACCATTTCGGTGCAAGCTGCCCTAATAGGCTTAATTCCACACCTTTAGATTGATCTTTTCCACGCACAGCCCAAACATCAAGAACATCTTTATTAGGACGATAACGAATATTACGGCGTTCTAATTGATAAGCAGATAAGGTTGTACTTAAGGTTTTATCAAACCAATCGCTCTTAATGCCCACCTCATATTGTTGATTATATTCTGGTGAGGCATTAAATACGTCTTTTTGATCCGTGCTAATCCCTAAATAACCACGCCCTCCATAAGGTGAGAAACTGCGATTAAACGATGCGTAAAGCGTATGTTCTGGTGTAACCTCCCATACAACGCCTACATTCGGGCTGAAAGAATGCCCTTTTGTATCACGGCGTTCTTGCTTAATATTTATAGAGTTAAAACGATAAAAATCGTAACGCCCGCCTAGTAGCACTTTTAAGTTATCGGTTAATAAAATTAAATCCTGTACAAAAATACCTGTACTATACGCTTTATGGCGATTATCTACCGTAGCGTTTGGGTGCTGACGAGCCGGCCATTGATGTCGGCTGAGAAAAGGATCAATTTCTTGATTGCGCAAAACAGCCAAAATAGGGTGGCGTTCTTCCTGACTATAATCTAGCCCAATTGTTAGTTTATGTTTAAGACTAGCCATATCAAATTCACCATTAAAGGTAACATTATTGGTGAATGTTTTATTCCGTGTTTTTTGCCATGCATAGCTTTGCTTTAATTTTTTATCTGTTGCCGAATAAGTTCCTGCAAAATAATGATCAAAATCCTGATCTGCTTGACGATAAGCAAGCTGCCAATTTACTAGCCACTGATCATTAATAAAATATTTGAGATCCGAACGCCAAACTTGCAATTTATCATCGACATAATCCCCATCACGGAAAAAGCTATTTCGATAGCCTATTCCCATTTCATCATAAACAGATTTAGCCGGATTGCGATCTGGAATACGCCATTGATAATCGTAGGTATATTGCCCAACCCATTGCAGACGCCCATCATCACTTTGTAGGCTAATGCTTGGGGAAAACATTCTCCCTTTATTTCTTACCTCATAGCGATAAGCCTCTGCGGCAGACAGCTCACTAGTTAAACGCACTGCAACATTTTCGTTAATTTTTTGGTTCACATCTAAATTTAAACTACGACTATTCCAAGAACCATAGGTTACACCAATATTTCTGCGGGTTGTAAAATTAGCAAATTTACTGACCATATTGATCACGCCACCACCATTACTACGTCCATATAAAATTGACGATGGGCCTTTTAAAATCTCAACCCGTTCAATATTAGCAGTACTACGGCGAACTTGCCCGCTCTCACGAATCCCGTCACGATAAATATCACTCGCATCAGCCTGAAAACCACGCAAGTAAATATTTTCACCACGCATATCATAGGTGGCATCAATCCCTGCATTTCCCTCCAAAATAGAACTCAAATCATTAGTTCCATAATTTTTGTTTTTCTGAATGTTAATCACATCAACGGTCTGTGGCATTTCTTTGATCGTAAGAAGATTGCGTGTTGCCTGTGCTTCTTCATACCCCACATATCCCTTTGTGTTGGCAGTTTCCTGTGTGGTAACAACATCAATCGTTGGTAACACGGCCATATACTCTGTCGATGAAAAGATTTGCTCCGCATATAACACCTTGCTAGAACAAACACTTATAACTAAAAGTGCGGTGGTTTTTAAAGGAAAACTTAGAGGGCAAGCTGATTTCATAAATTAGAGCTCCTTATCTATTGAACAACAGCCACCTATTTTATTGATAATAATTATTAATTCAATAAATAATAATTATTTTCATTTACATAGTGAAGAAAATTTCTATATAATCACCGCATCTTTAACTTCCAGCCAACATACAAATGAGTAAAACAACAGCAAAATGGATGCGGATTTTGCACCGCTATTTTGGATTTTTATTATTAGTGATAATGTCGATTTATGCGTTTACTGGTATCGTTTTAATCTATCGAGATACCAACATTTTCAAACGTTCAGTCTATATAGAAAAAACCATTTCCCCTCAACTCAATGCGCAACAGCTTGGGCAGAAATTACGCATAAAAAATTTATCAATAACTGAAAAAAAAGGTGATGTGTTCTATTTTCAGCAAGGGGAATATCACCTCGAAACGGGTGAGGTAAAATATCACTCAATGGAATATCCAAGCTGGCTTGCTGAGCTTAACCGTCTACACTTAAGCAATTCACAATATCCCTATTCTTGGCTCACTACCCTCTTTGGCATTTCCCTACTTTTTTTCTGTGTGAGTTCTCTGTGGCTTATTCCGGGCTCAAGGAAAATGCTAAAACGTAGCTTATGGTTTATTCTGAGCGGGGCAATAATGGCGCTGGTTGTGATTTTGACTGATTAAAAAAGCAGGAAAACAACGTACGGTGCAAAATAAGGCAATGCTTCGCCTTATTTTTGTTTTGCTTGGATTTCTTGAGAAAATGCTTGTAAGCCTTGCGCGTTGCCTGATTTCACCATTGCTTGCATTGCTTGAGTTGGTGTGTGAATGAGTTTATTCGTGAGTTTATAGCTTAATTCTTGCAAAATTTGCTCCGCACTTTCTCCTTGCTGTAACGCACTCAACGCTTTTTCTAGCATTTCTTGGCGAGTTTGCTCCGCTTCTTCACGGTAGCGACGGATTAAATTAGAAAATTGATGCACCTTGAGCCATTCAAAAAAAGCGTGGTTTTCTTCATCAATAATTTGCTCAGCCTCGGCAGAAGCTTGTTCACGCTGGCTGAGATTGCGCTGAATGATATTTTGCAGATCATCCACCGTATAATGATAAACGCTTTCCACTTCCGCTGCGCTTTCCTCTACATCACGTGGCACGGCAATATCCACAATCAACATTGGATTATAACAACGCTTTTTCTGCGCTTGTTGTACCATTGTTTGGCTGATTAAGATCGTTGGGCTACCCGTTGAGCTAATCACAATATCGGCTTGATCTAATCCTACTTGAAGTTCATCTAACGCTAACACACGGATTTTCTGCGCGGACTCAAGTTTTTCCACCAGTTTTTCGGCACGAGCAAGAGTACGGTTGGCAATGGTTAGGCTTTTCACACCGTGGCGTAATAGATGACGGGCGACCAATTCAATGGTTTCCCCTGCCCCCACAAGCAAAATGTTGAGCTGACGTAGGCTATCAAAAATTTGACGGGCTAACGTACAAGCAGTGTATGCCACAGACACGGCATTTTCACCGATACGCGTTTCCGTACGTACACGCTTTGCCGTGGAAAAGGTTTTTTGGAATAAGCGAGAAAGCTGGCCAGAAATCGCCCCTTGATGTTGCTGATAATAATCCTCACTCAGCTGATAGGCTTGCTTCACTTGCCCTAAAATTTGCGGCTCACCCAATACAAGGGAATCCAATCCGCACGCCACACGCATTAAATGTTGCGTAGCAAACTGGTTTTGTTTGACATAAAGGCTGTGGTTGAGTTCTTCTTTGTCGATCTGATGAATTTCGCTCAGCCAGTCAATACATTGGCGCTGCCATTGGGCATCATCTTGTGGAGAAATGGCTTTATTATGAAAATACACTTCCGTGCGGTTGCAGGTGGACAAAATCACAGCGCTGTCTGCCAAAGCAGCTTGCTCGATTTGTTGCAATGCCTGCTGACGTTTCTCATCAGAAAACGCCACCTTTTCACGCAATGCCACAGAAGCGGTTTTATGGTTAATGCCTAAAACAAGAATTGTCATAAATTAATTGAAATTTGACCGCACTTTCGGTCAAGCCCCCACAAAATAAAAAGAAAGAAAATAAAAACTTGCTCATTCTAAGCAATTATTTGCCATTGAGCAAATAGGATTGCCCTTTCGTAGCGAAAAGCAAAATTTTTGTTCAATTTACTGCTGATCTTTTAATTTTCGCCATTGGGTAAATTGCGCCAAATTTTCTGCTTGTAAGAAAGGATTAATCTGTTTTTCTAGCCCCAAGGTGGTGGGTAAGCTTGGTTGGTGCTGTTGGCGTAAAACGGCAATTTTCGCCACATAATCTGTCAAAAATGCCGATTTTGGCAACACTTTCTCAGCAAATTTTAAATTGCTTAAGGTATATTCGTGCGCAGGGCAAACAATGGTGCTATCAGGCAAGGCTTTGAGCCGTTGGAGCGAATCAAACATTTGTGCGTAATTCCCTGTAAACACGCGTCCGCAACCGCCTGAAAATAAGGTATCACCACAGAATAAATGGCCGTCCACCACAAAACTCACGTGATTTTCCGTGTGGCCGCCCGAGGGCAGCACTTGGATTTGATAATGCGTGGTGCGAATTTCCCCTTCATTAATGATTTGCGTTGCACCCAAGTCTGCAGTTTCTTGTGGGCCAAACACAGGGACATTAGGATAATGCTGTTTAAATTCTGCCAAGCCGCCAACGTGATCTTGATGCTTATGGGTAAGTAGCACCGCTTCCACTTCAAGCTGATGTTGCTGTAAATAAGCAAGCAAAGGCGCGCTTTCTGCGATGTCGATCACAATTACAGGTAAATTTTCTCGTGCATACAGCCAAATATAGTTATCATCAAGGGCAGGAATGGGTACTAACATATTGATCCTTATTAAAAATGAAGTGGAATATTCTAAACAATGCGCAAATAGAAACACCGCTAAGCTGGCAACAGGTGCCACAAGGTGCGCGCTATTGTAGCCTAATTCAGCAATATTTAACAAAGCACTTTGCACAAATTTCGGGAGATTATTGTCTCAAATTGGGTGCGTTAAGTGGCGAAGTGGCGTATTATCCTTGCGATCAACAAATTATTGTGAGCGAAAAAATTCCGCAAAATTTGACCGCACTTTCACAATGCCCACACATCGATTTAGTGCAAGCTCAAGCCACGGCGCTACCTTTTATTGATGAATGTTTCTCTGCCTGCTTGCTTGCGCACGGCTTGCATTTCACCGCTGATCCGCACCAAGTGTTACGCGAAATTACGCGCACGCTCAACCAAGAAGGGATCTTATTTCTTTCCTTATTTAATCCGCTCAGTCTGTTTTCCCTTAAACAACATTTGCCTTTTGGCACAAATAAATTGCCGTTTCACCCTTATTTTGCCACTAGGATTGTGGATTGGCTAAGCCTGCTCAATTTCGATCTGCTTGATCAGCAATGCTTATCCTTGCAAGGGAAACCCCATTATTTTGGCGAAATAATGATCATTGTGGCACAAAAGCGCACGTTTCCAATGACCTTAAATCCCCAAACATCGCCCTTTTCCCCTGTTCTCAACCCTGCCAATGCGTTTCGCCAAGCTGCCAAAGCGGAAAGGCTTATCAAAAACAACTCATTGAAATAACAAGCTGGTTTTGCTTTTTAACAGGATTTCCCCTTGCTGAATAGGTGAAACTTGCCTATTATGCACGGCTCAATATGATTAGCCCCTTAGATAATACAAAATAACGGATAATACGAAATAACGGAGAACACGAAATGACCGAACAAACCTTTATTCCCGGCAAAGACGCCGCACTTGAAGATAGCATTGCAAAATTTCAGCAAAAATTGACCGCACTTGGTTTCGATATTGAAGAAGCCTCGTGGCTCAATCCCGTGCCGAATGTTTGGTCTGTGCATATTCGTGATAAAGATTGTCCGCAATGCTTCACTAACGGTAAAGGGGCGAGCAAAAAAGCGGCGCTGGCTTCTGCCTTAGGGGAATATTTTGAACGTCTTTCCACCAACTATTTCTTTGCCGATTATTACCTTGGGCAAGATCTCGCCAATGCGCCTTTTGTGCATTATCCCAATGAAAAATGGTTTGAAATTGAAGATGAAACCGAACTGCCTGAGGGCATTTTAGATGAGCATTTATTGGCTTATTATGATCCCAATGGCGAATTGACGCCAGATTTATTGATCGATCTCCAATCGGGCAATGCAGAACGTGGCATTGTGGCAATGCCTTATGTACGTCAATCAGATAACCAGACGGTGTATATTCCACAAAGCATTATCGCCAACCTTTATGTTTCCAATGGAATGTCCGCAGGCAACAGCTTGTTTGAAGCGCGTGTGCAAGGGCTTTCAGAAGTGTTTGAGCGTTATGTCAAAAATAAAATCATTGCAGAGGCCATTAGCTTGCCGCTTATTCCACAAGATGTAATGCAGCGCTACCCTGCGGTGCAAGAAGCCATTGCAACCCTTGAGCAAGAAGGCTTTCCAATTCTCGCTTATGATGCGTCCTTAGGGGGGAAATATCCTGTAATCTGTGTGGTGTTGCTCAATCCACAAAATGGCACTTGCTTTGCCTCTTTCGGCGCACACCCTAATTTTGGCGTGGCATTGGAGCGCACGGTAACTGAATTATTACAAGGCCGCAGCTTGAAAGATCTTGATGTATTCACGCCGCCTTCTTTCAATAATGATGATGTGGCAGAACACGCCAATTTGGAAACGCATTTTATTGATTCAAGCGGTTTAATTTCTTGGGATTTATTTAAACAGGAGAGCGATTATCCTTTTGTGGACTGGGATTTTTCTGGCACAACGGAGCAAGAATATCAAAATCTGATGGCAATTTTCCAAGCGCTCAATCAGGAAGTCTATATTATGGATTATCAGCATCTCGGCGTTTACGCTTGCCGCATTATTGTGCCGGGAATGTCGGATATTTATCCAGCGGACGATTTAATCTACGCCAATAACAATATGGGAATGGATTGGCGCGAAATCTTGCTTGATCTGCCCCATTTCCATCACGATCAAGATACTTATCAAGAATTACTTGATGAGCTTGATGAACAAGGCATTGACGATGCTACCCGCGTGCGTGAGTTTATTGGCATCGTGCCACCGCCAAAATCAGGCTGGACAACCCTGCGTATTGGTGAACTCAAAGCAATGCTCTATCTTGCTACACAAGATTTAGAAAATGCCTTAGATTGGGCAAACTGGACGCTGAATATGAATCAATCGGTATTCACACCAGAACGCGTGAATTATTACCGCTGTTTAGTCAATAGCCTAGAATTATTCCTTGATGAAAACCGCGATCCCGCTCAATATCGTGCCGTATTTGAGAAAATGTATGGCAAAAGTGCGGTGGAATTAGCTTGGAATGCCATTCAAGGCGACAATCCGTTCTATGATTTATTGGCTGATGATGAGCATTTACAACAATTCCACGCGCATCAAAAATTACTCAACGCCTATCATAAATTGCAAAAAGCCAAAACAGACTACTGGCAAAGTGCGGTTTAAGATAAAATAGAAAATAAGGCGTGCAACCGCCGCCTTATTTATCCAATGTATTTTTTTGTGATCTGTGCCAAAGAAATAAATTGAAATTAAGGTTATGATACAAAAGGTTCTTTTCTTACCATAAGGAGTTTTTTATGCAAAATTGGACACCCGAAATGTGGCAACCTGCCCTAATTGGTTTAGTAGTAGGTTTTGTCCTCGCTTATTTATTATTACGCTTTACTAAGGATTCAGTGAAAAAACAAGTGAAAACGGAAGCTGAATTACAAAAAGTAAAATCCGAATTGGATCAACAAAAACAACATTTGGAAAAACATTTTTCTGAAAGTGCAGATTTATTGAAAACCCTCGCACAGGATTATCAAAAACTGTATCAACATTTAGCAACCTCTTCTGTTCAGCTATTGCCTCAATTAGAAAATAAATCATTATTTGAAAACCAACTCGAACAGAAAAAGCCAGAAGAAATCACCACAGAAACCGAAAACAGCTCTGAAGAAAATGCCCCAAGAGATTATTCTGAAGGATCTTCAGGTATCTTAAAAGCCGAAAAATAGCCCTTAATGATTTCCTAACCCTTTGAAAAACGGTGAGTTTTAAAACAACTCGCCGTTTTTATTGTTCGCTAATTTCAAGAATATATAAAACCCATTAAACGAATCAGATTTTTAGTGTAAAATACGAGCCATTCTCAATTAAAAAGATGTAAGGATAATTCTATGGCATACACCACTTTCTCACAAACCAAAAACGATCAGCTCAAAGAACCAATGTTCTTCGGACAAAATGTCAACGTTGCACGTTATGATCAACAAAAATACGAAACCTTTGAAAAACTGATTGAAAAACAACTTTCTTTCTTCTGGCGTCCAGAAGAAGTGGACGTGTCTCAAGATCGCATTGACTATGCTGCACTGCCTGAACACGAAAAACATATTTTTATCAGTAACTTAAAATATCAAACCCTGCTTGATTCTATTCAAGGTCGTAGCCCAAATGTGGCGTTATTACCATTGGTGTCTATTCCTGAACTCGAAACCTGGATCGAAACTTGGACATTCTCTGAAACCATTCACAGCCGCTCATATACGCATATTATTCGTAATATCGTCAATGATCCGTCCATCGTTTTTGATGATATTGTAACTAACGAAGAAATCATCAAACGCGCAAAAGATATTTCTGCCTATTACGATGATTTAATCCGCGATAGCCAGCTTTACGGCCTTTATGGTGAAGGTACTTACACAGTAGATGGCAAAGAATGCGTGGTTAGCTTGCGTAATTTGAAAAAACAACTTTACCTTTGCCTAATGAGCGTAAATGCCTTAGAAGCGATCCGTTTCTATGTCTCTTTCGCCTGTTCTTTCGCCTTTGCGGAACGCAAACTGATGGAAGGAAATGCCAAAATCATTAAATTTATCGCACGTGATGAGGCCTTACATTTAACAGGCACACAGCACATTCTAAATATTATGGCAGCAGGACAAGATGATCCCGAAATGGCTGAAATCGCTGAGGAATGTAAACAAGAGGCTTATGAATTATTCCTCGCCGCCGCCGAACAAGAAAAAGAATGGGCTGATTATTTATTTAAAGACGGCTCAATGATCGGCTTAAATAAAGATATTCTAGTACAATATGTGGAATATATTACCAATATTCGTATGCAAGCCGTTGGCTTACCCTTACCTTTTGAGGCGCGTTCCAATCCAATCCCTTGGATCAATGCGTGGTTGGTGTCTGACAATGTACAAGTTGCTCCACAAGAAGTGGAAGTAAGCTCTTATCTCGTGGGTCAAATTGATGCTAAGGTTGATACCAGCGATTTTGGTGATTTTGATTTATAAGGATTTTGCAAAAATCTAGGGCTAATCTAGGGTATGTCGCTATTTGCATAATCTGGCTAAACATAGACAGAATCCCCACAAAACAAGACAAATTATACAGAGAATAGCTGGAATATTCTCAAACCAATTAAAAAAGTTTTGTAAGATTTGGGGATTTTGGCTTATTAAACCGTTAGCAACACACCCTAATATAGCCTTTTCTTATGATCTCATTTTAGTGAGTAAATCTTTAGAAATCGGCACTAATCCCAATTCAAATCCAAAAGGTTTGAATACTTGATTAATGGTTTCAACGCTGTAATTTCCTTTATCATTTTCTATGTTAGAAAGGGTTTGTCGTGAAACCTTCACCATCTTCATATATTGTTGTTGATTCACCCCAAGCATTTCTATGCGTAATTTACGCAACGCTTGCCCTTGTGTCATTTCATCTAATAACAATGCCTTGATAATTTCATTTTTAACATTAAGTCTTTTGGCAAATAAATAAGCAAAAAAAACACCGCACTTTATAACTCTAGCTCTAAATCGCTTTCTACTTGGCAGCAGCAAAGTAATACTTCATCTTCATTCACAAAAGCAAGTGGTGGCTCATTATAATGGACGTTACCCTTTTTTATTTTTGTACGACAAGCCCCGCAATAACCAGAACGGCATTGATATTCAGGATAAATGCCATTGATTTCTAGCTTTTGTAAGAGTGGCATTTCATTATGATGTTCAAGAATGATTTTTTGTTTTAATAGGGTAATTTTCATTTCTTATCAAAGAAGAATATTAGAATCATATTTCAAAATCAGCGTGGGCTTTACTGGACGGTATTTTTAACCATTTTTATCGCCATTTAGATAATGACATCAGGATAAAATAAAGTGCGGTATCTTTTTCAAAAATTTGGAAAATTCTCACCGCACTTTTAAATCAACGAGGATCAAAGTTCATTCAGACTTAACACATCTGTCATATCAAACAAGCCCTGTTCTTTACCAGCAAGCCATTTTGCGGCGCGCACTGCCCCATTAGCAAAAGTCATTCGGCTTGAGGCTTTGTGAGAAATTTCTACACGTTCACCAATATCTGCAAACCACACACTATGTTCACCGACAACATCACTGGCACGAATTGTAGAAAAGCCGATTTCATCACGTTTACGCTCACCTGTAATCCCTTCACGGCAAAATACGCCGTGAGTTTTGAGATCACGCCCCAAGGTTTTCGCAATATGTTCCCCCATTGATAACGCTGTGCCTGATGGTGCGTCCACTTTATGGCGGTGATGGGCTTCAATAATTTCAATATCACAATAATCGCCCATCACTTTGGCGGCTTTTTCAAGTAATTTAAAGACTAAATTAACCCCGACACTATAATTAGAGGCAAAGACAATCGCAATTTGCTCCGCGGCTTTGTTAATAGCCTGTTTCCCTGCATCGTCAAATCCTGTCGTTCCAATCACCATTTTTTTCTGATGAGTAAGGCAAAACGCAAGATGCTCTAAGGTTCCTTCTGGGCGTGTAAAGTCAATCATCACATCAAAATGATCTTTTTCTGCATTTAAATCATCAGATACTTTCACGCCAAGTTGTCCAATTCCCGCCAATTCACCCGCATCTGTTCCGACCAATGATGAACCTTTGCGTTCAAACGCTGCACCTAATTCTACACCTTCTGCGTTATGTACGGCCTGAATTAATTGGCGTCCCATACGGCCACCAGCTCCTACCACGGCAATTTTTAATGTCATTTTCTACTCCTGTTACGAGGTGAGTTCAATAATGGTGGTTAAGCCCGAATAAATCAGTTCACCACCGAAAAAGAGGAAAACAATTCCCGCAAAATTATCAATATAACGATTGTAGCGATTATAAAAATCACGAACGATTTTACGCGAAAAGAAAAATGCAATTAAGATAAAATAAAGCACACTTTCCAAGGCTAATAGGAGAATGATCAACATAATTTCTGTATTATTTGATATGCTTGCCATAAAGCCTGACATCACACTACTAAAAAAAACGATCACTTTAGCATTGCTCAGATTGATCAATAATCCTTTCATAATTTCACGTGAAATAGGGTGATGTATTTCTTGATGTGGTTTTAGCGTAGCTAGCTGTGCATTTTTCGTTACTTGCAACATCTTGATACCACAATAAGCTAAATAACCTCCCCCTAAACACATAATAATATACTGTACGAGGTAATTGGTTCGATTAATTATAGCTAGCCCAAAAATAACTAAAGTCGCCCAAAATAAAATACCGAATCCAATACCTATTGCGCCTGCAATCGCATTACGCTGACTTTCACTGGCCGCTTTGCGACTTACATAAAAGAAATCTGGCCCTGGGCTAAGTAAACCAACAAGATTAACGAATAATACGGTCCACATTAAATAAGACTCCCCATAACAACAGATAAACAAAGATGTATTGCGATAATGCTATAAATTGCTGCCAGTACATCATCAATCATAATGCCAAATCCGCTTTGCAACTTACGATCAAAATAGCGGATAGGATAAGGTTTTAAAATATCGAAAACACGAAATACGGCAAAACCTATTGTACACCATAGCACATTGATTTCTGGTAACACAGCAAGCACCATAAAAATACCAACAAATTCGTCCCATACTATCGCACCGTGATCGTGTACGCCCATATCATCAGCAGTTTTCTGGCAAATAACGCAACCTGCAATAAAACACAGTGCGGTGAAAAAAAGAAAGATTTTTAACGGCATTACCTGCAAAAGTGCCGCACCGATTAATGTGGCGGCTAAACTTCCCCAAGTTCCGGGGGCGGGACGAAGCAAACCTGAACCAAACCCAACGGCAAGCAAGTGAATTGGGTTCGTTAATCGCAGAGAATGACGCGGATCTTGTTGAATTTTTTGCATAATCTTTTATTTAAAATGATCGAAACCTAAGCTCTGTGGCATTGCCACTTCTACGCCATGGCGTAGAAGTTGAATGGATTTTTTGTTAGCCGGACGCAAAGCACGTAATTGTCCAATGCAAGTGTAATTCACGCCAATATGACTTAAGTGTTGATCTAATTTTGCACGCAAATCATCTGGCACAGTAAAACAGAGTTCATAATCTTCCCCCCCAGTTAAGGCAAATTGCTCCGCTTTAGTTAAACCAAACGTATTAATTAATGCTTTGGATAAAGGAAGTTTATCTACATTGATCACCGCGCTACATTGACTACGCGCTAAAATATGCCCAAGATCAGCGATCAAACCGTCGGAAATATCAATGGCTGAACTCGCAAGCGATGATACCGCCAATTCTAATCCAAGTAACACTCTTGGTGTGGGACGAAGATGACGCTTAATTAAATAATCCTGTTCAGAATTAGACAAATTTTGCACCGCACTTTGATTTCTCACCGCATTAGGCGAATTGAGTAATAATGATAACCCACCAGCACTATCACCAAGTGTACCTGATACATAAATCCAATCACCCACATTGGCACTATGGCGACATAATGCTTTCCCTTTGGGAATAATCCCTTGTGCGGTAATGCTAATCACGTGTAAAGCACCTTTGGTGGTATCACCACCGATCAGATCAACATTATAATGATCAAGGATTTCAAAGAAACTTTGGCTAAATGCCTGTAACCACGAATGATTAATATGAGGGAGTGTTAATGCAAGAGAAAACCAAGCTGGTTCAGCGCCCATTGCCGCCAAATCACTCAAATTTGTTGCGACAGCTTTATAAGCAAGATCAGCGGGAGAGATAGAAGGCAGAAAATGGGTATTTTCTACCATCGTATCCGTTGTAATGGCAATACGTTGATTTTGCCGATGTTCAGTAATGGCACAATCATCGCCAATAGCCAGAATGACATCTTTACGAGAAGGGCGCTTAGAGGCTGTAAAATAACGCTTAATTAAGTCAAATTCACCTTCACTCATTACAACCCTTCCATGAAATAATTATTTACGTGATAACGCTGGGGCGACTTTATCCAATACCCCATTCACATAGCGGTGGCTATCATCCGCACCAAAAACTTTTGCTACTTCAATTGCCTCATTAATCACCACTTTATAAGGCACATCTCGTTCAAATTTCAGCTCATACACGGCTAAACGCAAAATAGCACGCTCAATGGGATCTAATTCCTCAAGGCTACGATCCAAATAAGCCGTCATTGCGGCTTCCACCGTATCAATATTTTCGGCTGTTTGACGTAATAATTTGCGGAAATAAGGCATATCCACGCCTTGCATATCCTGTTCGGTAACAAAAGCTAATTCCACTTCATCAATAGGATTTTGTGAAATATCCCAAGAATATAATGCTTGTACGGCACATTCTCTTGCGCGACGACGTTGGCTTGGTTTCTTTACTTTATCATTCATCACAAATTCAGCCATTATGCGTTATCAATTTGAGCCAATAGATTCACCATCTCTAAAGCAACTAAAGCCGCTTCTGCACCTTTATTACCCGCTTTAGTGCCTGCGCGTTCAATGGCTTGTTCAATATTTTCCGTTGTTAAAACACCAAACGCCACAGGGATCTCTGCCTGCATAGCTACTTGTCCTAGCCCACTGCTCGCTTCACCTGCAACATATTCAAAATGTGCTGTACCACCACGAATCACAGTACCTAATGCAACAATCGCATCATATTTTTTGCTTTCTGCTAAGCGACGAGCAACTAAAGGTAATTCATAAGCACCGGGGGCGCGCACTAAAGTGATATTGTCATCTTTGACTTGACCAATACGTTTTAACGCATCTAATGCGCCTTCTAATAAACTTTCGTTAATAAAACTGTTAAAACGTGCAATTACCACCGCAACTTTCGCATTTGGTGCGGCAATCGTGCCTTCTAATACTTTCATAATCTATCCTATTGTTTAATGTTATGGGAAATAGGCGCGGATTTTATCATAAAAAATGGGATGCGGGGGTTTTGTTATGCGATATTTTGAGTTTTTAACTTCTTTAAGCATACAAACTTTATACCCAAGTTTATATTCTTTTATACATAACTAAAAAGATTTCTTATCAATTCCGTTATATGTTTTAACTATTACTTTGCATAAGTTTTACCCCACTAATTGTCTCTTAATTCATTAAAAAATAAGGAAAACAATTAATTCTAAAGCGCTCTATTTAGTAACCTAGTATAGCTTCATTCTCCTCAAATCCCCACATAGCTACTTGTATAAATGCCTTACATTAATCACTAAGTTATCTTCATTTTTATAGCCTAACACAATGATTAATCTAATACAGACCCGAAATATCAATGCGAAAGAAACAACGCTGCCGCACCTCGTACGCCACCTGAATCGCCGTATTTGGCTTTTTTAATAGTAGGAATTTTGGCACTACGCAGTAGGTGTTTAGGTAGGGCTTTAGGTAGCGCTTCGTAGAGATAATCAAAGTTGGATAAACCACCGCCGAGTACGATTAAATGCGGGTCAAGAGCAGTGATGATATTGCCGATAGAAATGGCAGCAAGTTCCACGAACATTTCTACAAATGCTACCGCTCGTTGATCCTTCACGTAAAAACGTTGGATAATTTCTTTGGCGGATAGGCTTTCTCCTTTTAGATCACGGTAGAGCATCTCAAAGCCTCGCCCTGAAAGATAGGTATCTAAGCAAGCGCGGTTGCCACAGCCACACTCATAAATCGGGGCGTTATCCCAGCCAAGCAATTTTAAGGCGTGATAATTGAGTTGCATATGACCAAGTTCACCCGCCATACCAATTTGCCCTGAGTAAATTTTGCCATCAACGACTAATCCACCGCCAAAGCCCGTGCCTAAGATTAACCCTAACACACTTGGGTAATGCTGATTTTCTTCCGCCCACGCTTCTGACAAGGCAAAACAATTGGCATCATTTTCTGCCCGTACTTCACGCTCTAAACGCTGGCTCAAATCACGTAAAATGGGCTTATTATCTGCCACGCGAATGTTGGTGATTTCCGCTAAACCTGTTTCGTGATTTACAAAACCCGGTAAGCCTAGCCCAACCGTGCCTTTTTCACCAAATTTTTCATCGGCTTTTTTCACTAAATTAACAAGGGTATCAAGCCATTGCTCATAACTTTCTTTTGGCGTATCTACCCGTTCGGAGTAGTGTTTTTGCAATTTTTCATCGAATACGGCAAGTTCAATTTTTGTGCCACCAATATCAAATCCGTATAACATTTTTTACCTCAACAAAACAATTAAAAATCTGACCGCACTTTATTATTGCAAAGTGCGGTTGAAAATCGGTTTATTTTTGATCCAATCAAATAATCCGCAATGAAATACCCACGCGAGCAACACGGAAGCCAATAAATCAATGGGATAATGCATTCCTAAACGTAAACGGCTTATCAGCATTAATACTGCCCAAACGGTGATGCCAGCAGTGAGCCATTTCATTCCTTTATTATTCCGCCCTAGCAACTGCCCGAAGCCAACAGCAAGCATTAGCCAAGTGGCAGCAAAAATGCTATGCCCTGATGGGAAGGAGTACCCCGTTTCTTTACTGCGATGATGAACAAGATGGGGATTAATTTGAGGTTTATCTGCGTAATAATCCAATACGATTTGCGCTCGTACATTACGTGGCTGATCATAAAAATATTCTGGGCTGACGCTTGATTTTTCGGCTAATTGCACAATAAAAGGACGAGGCTCAGCAAAAACCGTTTTTAACGCAGATTTCACCCCTTGCGTAACTGCAACAGAAAGTGCCATTACGCTAATTACCGCAAGGGCTTGCTTTTTGTCTTTGATACAGAAAAAATATGCCAACGCAAACAAGGCACAGGTAATGATTGCGTAAGGTATGCTACCTGTTTCGGTTAAAAAATAGAGAAATGTATCAAAAGCGGTGTTATGTTCATCCCCTTGCCAGTGCCAGTTTGTTAGCCACGCAAAAAAAGGCACAAGGCAAAGCAATAAGGTATATAATGAAAGACGTTTTAACATTTTAATGACTCATAATAATAAAAACGTCATTTTAACATTATTCAATAAAAAAAGAATGAAGGATTTTGCTATGACAAAAATTCAACGGGTTACTGAAGCGAATTTACCCACCGAGTTTGGTTTATTCCGCATTGTGGGCTTTGAGTTTCCTGATACAAAAAAAGAACACGTTGCCTTAGTGATGGGCGATATTAGCAATCAAGATGAGCCTGTTTTGGCTCGTATTCACTCTGAATGTTTAACGGGCGATGCCCTACACAGCCTGAAATGTGATTGTGGCTTTCAGCTTGCCACTGCATTGCGTCAAATTAGTGAAGCAGGGCGTGGCGTGCTTATTTATCACCGTGAAGAAGGGCGAGGCATTGGCTTAATTAATAAGATTCGTGCTTATTCTTTACAAGATCAAGGAATGGATACCATTGAAGCGAATCTTGCCTTAGGATTTGCCGCAGACGAGCGTAACTTTGAAGTTTGTGCGGATATTTTTGATCTGCTTGGCGTAAAACAAGTCCGCCTACTCACCAATAATCCAAATAAAATTGATACGATGAAAAAAGCGGGAATCAACGTGGTAGAACGCGTACCGCTTAATGTGGGGGAAAATCGTTACAATACAGAATATCTTGACACTAAAGCCAAAAAAATGGGGCATTTTATTATTCACAACCACGAAAAACACTTAATGACCTGCCCACATTGTCAGGAAGAGGTACCACGTAAGGAATAAAATAATGCATCATCTACAAGAACAACAGATTAAACAGCAAGCCTTACAATTTGCGATTGATAATAATCGGCTTGAAGGGCTATACCTTCCCCCAGAAATACTCCATTATTTTCAAAAATGGGTAATTGGTGAAATCACTATTGCAGAATTAAAAGTGAAAACGAATGAAGTATCGTAGCACTGATCCTATGCTAAATAAAAATGGCGTACTCATTAATAAGCTAAAAATCGAAACGCAAGAGGAACTAGATAAAAAAGAAGCTCAAATTACAGCGATTCAAACTGCGATATTATTGATTACACCTATGCAAGGGCAATTTGATATTACTCACCTAAAAGCCATTCATAAACATTTGTTTAATGAAATCTATTCTTGGGCAGGTGAAATTAGAAATATTGATATTTGCAAAGGTGATACAATGTTTGCAACAAGTTCAAGAATTGTTCCAGAGTTAGAAAAATTGTTTGATCAGCTAAAAAATGAACAATTTTTAAAAAGTACAGCTTCTGAAAAAATCCCAGCAAGATTGGCTTATTATTTAGGGGAAATAAATGCGATACACCCTTTCCGTGAGGGCAATGGTCGAACACAACGATTATTCATTCATCAATTAGCTAAAACCCTAGGCTTTTACTTAAATTTTGAACAAGTAAGTGAAGATGAAATGATTCAAGCGTCTATTTTATCGCATAAATGCGATTACAGTGTTTTAGAAAAAATTATTAAGCAGGGATTAACCCCCATTCCCAAATAATAAAAAAAGATTTTAGCAAGTCGTCTAACCAGCTAACTGCAAAAAACACTACTTTTTTTGCAAAAAACGCATAAAATATTGGGTATATTTGCACGCTAAGTAAAATATTGCTAAAGTGCTTACTAATTTTGCCGAAAAACTAGGAATAACAAATGAGCCAAGAATACTTAGATTTTGAACTCCCGATTGCTGAACTTGAAGCGAAAATTGAATCGTTACGCGCAGTCGCGGGACAAGACAGTGAAATCAATCTTGATGATGAAATTGCTCGCTTACAGAAAAAAAGCGAAGAATTAACCAAAAAAACATTTGCGAATTTAGATGCGTGGCAAGTTTCCCGTATGGCTCGCCACCCGAATCGTCCTTATACATTAGACTATATTGAGCATATTTTCACTGAATTTGAAGAATTAGCAGGCGATCGCGCCTTTGCTGATGATAAAGCAATTGTAGGTGGTTTAGCTCGTCTAGACGGTAAACCGGTTATGGTGATAGGTCATCAGAAAGGTCGTAGCGTAAAAGATAAAGTAAAACGTAATTTTGGTATGCCTGCCCCTGAAGGTTATCGCAAAGCCTTACGTTTAATGGAAATGGCAGAGCGTTTTAAACTCCCTATTATCACGTTTATTGATACACCCGGTGCATACCCCGGCGTAGGTGCAGAAGAACGTGGGCAATCGGAAGCGATTGCTCGCAACTTGCGTGAAATGTCTATGCTAAAAGTGCCGATTATTTGTACTGTCATTGGTGAAGGCGGTTCAGGCGGTGCATTAGCCATTGGTGTGGGGGATAAAGTAAATATGTTGCAGTACAGTACTTATTCTGTGATCTCCCCTGAAGGCTGTGCTTCTATCCTATGGAAAAGTGCCGAAAAAGCCTCTACTGCTGCAGAAGTAATGGGCTTAACCGCGGATCGTCTACAAAAATTATCACTGATTGATAATATTATCCCTGAACCATTGGGCGGTGCGCATCGCAATTATGAGCAAATGGCACAAAATCTGAAACAACGTTTACTTGATGATTTAGCCGACTTAGAAATTCTTGATTCCGACACCTTGCTAGATCGCCGTTACCAACGCTTAATGAGTTACGGTTATTGCTAAAATAAAAAATGTGCGGTTTTTTAACCGCACTTTTACTTTCTCGCATTTTTAGAATTTAGAAAGCACAATAAGGATAGCAAAATGAAACACCTTCTTTCTATTCAATCTCACGTTGTTTATGGCTATGCTGGCAATAAATCTGCCACCTTCCCGATGCAGTTACTCGGTATTGATGTTTGGGCGTTAAACACCGTTCAATTTTCTAATCATACACAATATGGTCAATGGACTGGAATGGTAATGCCACAAGAACAAATTGGTGAAATCGTGCAAGGCATTGATAATATTGGTGAATTACATAAATGTGATGCGGTGATTTCAGGGTATATCGGTGCGGCTGAGCAAGTGGAAGAAATCATTAATGCCGTACAAAAAGTGAAAGCACGCAATCCAAATGCGATTTATTTATGCGATCCCGTGATGGGACATCCTGACAAAGGATGTATCGTGGCAGATGGGGTGAAAGAAAATCTTATCAATCTGGCTATGGCACAAGCGGATATTATCACCCCAAATTTGGTTGAATTGCGTGAGTTGAGTGGTTTACCTGTAGAAAATTTTACCCAAGCCATTAATGCAGTAAACCTGATTTTAACGAAAGGGCCGAAAAAAGTCTTGGTAAAACATTTAAGTAAGGTAGGACAAGATCCAAGCCAATTTGAAATGTTATTCGCGAATGAACAAGGCATTTGGCATATTAGTCGCCCACTTCACCAATTCAAAAAAGAGCCTGTTGGCGTTGGTGATTTAACTGCGGGGCTATTTATGGCGAATTTACTCAACGGCAAAAGCGATGTGGAAGCCTTTGAGCATACGGCGAATGCCGTCAATGATGTAATGACCGTTACGCAACAGCAGGATAATTATGAGCTGCAAATTGTGGCGGCACGTGAACAGATTGTTCACCCAGTAAGCCAATTTAAAGCGGTTAAACTGGCGTAATACGCCTCTCTGCTATGACGCTAATTGAGCAAGTTCAACAGCAATTACAACGCCAGCCTAACACGCATTTTCTTATTGCGTTAAGCGGTGGGCTGGATTCCACCGTCTTGCTTGCTCTGTTAGCAAAATTACGCGAAAACCAACCGCACTTAGCGTTGCGCGCGATCCATATTCATCACGGATTAAGCCCTAATGCCGATGATTGGGTTCGCCACTGCCAGCAGCTTTGCCAACAATTTTCCATTCCACTAATCATAGAAAAAGTGCAACTTGTTCAAGGAATGGGCATTGAAGCGGCTGCCCGCCAAGCACGCTATCAGGCTATTGCGCGTCATATTAAAACACAAGAAATGTTACTCACCGCACATCATCAACAAGATCAAACGGAAACCTTTTTTCTTGCCTTAAAACGTGGCAGTGGCGTAAGTGGTTTATCTGCAATGAAAGCACAAAGTGCGGTATTTAATCTGCGTATTTTTCGCCCTCTACTCGGCTTTTCTCGCCAACAACTTTGGCAATATGCCATAGAAAATCAGTTATCTTGGATCGAAGATGAAAGCAATCAAGATAACCAGTACGAACGCAATTTCTTACGCAATGAAATCTTACCGAAATTGCGTGAACGCTGGGCAAATTTCGATCAAGCGGTGCAACGCAGTGCCACTCATTGTGCGCAGCAGCAACAACTTTTAACAGAATTATTACAGCCTGAACTAGAAAAATATGCCAATAAAACGCACCGCACTTTTGATTTGACGGATTTCTCCCAATGGTCTGTATTGAAACAAAACGCCCTGCTCCGCTTATGGTTGGAAACCTTACAACAGCCTATGCCTTCTACCAAGCAGTTAGAACAACTGATTCAAGATGTGATTCTGGCTCAATCGGATCGTAATCCACAATTTCAACTGGGAAATAAAATGCTCCGCCGTTATCAACAGCGTCTGTATTTAACGGAAATCTTTGCCGATCTGCGCCAAATTCACATTCCAGTGATCTTAAATCAGCCCCTTGCACTGCCCGATCAGTTGGGAACAATTTGTTTTAGCCAAACGGAATCAGCCATTCAAGTTCAGTGGCAAGATCAAATTTATTCCCTCCCACTGACAAATTTACCGATCTCCATTCGTTTTGCTTATTCGGGCAAAGTTCGCAATGCACAAGGCATTCATCAGGACATTAAAAAATTGTGGCAAGCGCATAATGTACCTGTTTGGCAACGCCAACGTACCCCACTCATTTTCTATGGGGAAAATTTCCAAAGTGCGGTAGGATTTTTTCAAAATTTTGTGCCTGCAAGCACATAAAACTTGTACAAGTTTACCCGACACATTTTCCCGCATAAAGATAAGGTTTGACACAACCCCACCTTATTTCTATTATGCCTGTTATATTTATTAAACGCTAAGCTGTAACAAAATGAAACAACATCCTTCTTTTTCTCTTATTTCACAAGCCCTTAAAGATCGCATTCTTATTTTAGATGGTGCGATGGGAACAATGATTCAACAATATAAACTCACCGAAGCAGATTTTCGTGGTGAACGTTTTAAAGATAGCCCGATCGATTTACGCGGAAATAATGATTTACTTACCCTTACCCAACCTTTGGTGATTCAAGCTATTCACGAAAAATATCTTGCCGCTGGTGCAGATATTATTGAAACCAACACCTTTTCCGCCACCACCATTGCACAAGCGGATTATGCCCTTGAAAGTATCGCTTATGAGCTAAATTTTGCCGGCGCGAAATTGGCTCGTTTAGCGGCGGATAAATATAGCACGCCAGAAAAGCCCCGTTTTGTCGCTGGCGTGCTTGGGCCAACTAACCGCACGGCGTCTATTTCACCGAATGTCAATGATCCGGCTTACCGCAATATCACCTTTATGCAATTAGTGGATGCCTATGCAGAAGCAACCAAAGGCTTAATTGAAGGGGGCGCGGATTTGATTATGATCGAAACGATTTTCGACACCCTCAATGCCAAAGCCGCCGCCTTTGCGATTGATCAAGTGTTTGAAGAACTTGAGATCAAATTACCTATTATGATTTCTGGCACGATTACCGATGCCTCAGGACGTACGCTCTCAGGGCAAACCACCGAAGCATTTTATAACTCGCTTCGCCACGTAAAACCGCTTTCTTTCGGCTTAAACTGTGCATTAGGCCCAAAAGAATTGCGTCAATATGTGGAAGTGATGTCTAAAATCTGTGAAACCTATGTGTCTGTTCACCCTAATGCAGGGTTGCCAAATGCCTTTGGGGGTTACGACTTAGGTGCAGAGGAAATGGCTAGCTACATTCAAGAATGGGCAGAAAATGGTTGGCTTAATATTGTCGGAGGCTGTTGTGGAACAACGCCAGAACATATCCTCGCCATTGCCAATGTCGTCAAAAATGTGCCACCAAGAGCCTTGCCTGATTTACCGGTGGCAATGCGTTTATCTGGCTTAGAGCCGCTAAACATTGATGAAAACAGCCTCTTTGTAAACGTAGGCGAACGCAATAATGTGACGGGTTCTGCAAAATTTAAAAAATTAATTAAAGAAGAACGCTATGCTGAAGCCATTGAGATTGCCATTGACCAAGTGGAAAATGGCGCTCAAGTGATCGATGTCAATATGGATGAAGCATTACTCGACAGTGAAAAATGTATGGTGCAATTCCTTAATATTATGGCGACTGAACCCGATGCAGCCAAAGTGCCAGTGATGATCGATTCGTCCAAATGGGAAGTCATTGAAGCCGGTTTGCAATCTATTCAAGGCAAGGGGATTGTCAATTCCATTTCCCTTAAAGAAGGTAAAGAGAAATTTGTCGCACAAGCCAAACTGATTCGTCGTTATGGCGCTGCTGCGGTGGTGATGGCGTTTGATGAAGTCGGACAAGCAGACACAGAAGAACGTAAAGTGGAAATCTGTACCCGTGCTTACCATATTTTGGTTGATGAAGTGGGCTTTCCTCCTGAAGATATTATTTTTGACCCAAATATCTTTGCAATCGGCACAGGGATTGAGGAACACAACAACTATGGCGTCGATTTTATTAACGCCACAGGGCGAATTAAACGCGCACTTCCCCACGCAAAAATTTCTGGGGGCGTATCCAATGTTTCCTTCTCGTTCCGCGGTAACAATCCAATGCGTGAAGCCATTCACGCGGTTTTCCTTTACCACGCGATCAAACAAGGTATGGATATGGGGATCGTCAATGCGGGTCAATTAGCAATTTATGATGATCTTGATCCCGAATTGCGTGAAATTGTGGAAGATGCCGTACTCAATCGCCGAGCTGATGCCACCGATCGCCTACTAGATATTGCCGACAAATACAAAGGGGTCGCCAGTGAAAATAACGATAATGGTGTGGCTGAATGGCGTACTTGGCCTGTGGAAGAACGCCTAAAACACGCCTTAGTAAAAGGGATCACCAGCCATATTATTGAAGACACGGAAGAAGCGCGTTTGCAATTTAGCTCCCCATTGGAAGTGATCGAAGGCCCATTAATGGCAGGAATGGATGTGGTGGGGGATCTATTCGGGGACGGCAAAATGTTCCTACCACAAGTGGTAAAATCCGCACGCGTGATGAAACAATCCGTCGCTTATTTAGAACCTTTTATTAACGCGACCAAACAGCAAGGTGTCTCAAGCGGAAAAGTCGTCATCGCTACGGTAAAAGGGGACGTCCACGACATCGGCAAAAACATTGTGAGTGTCGTATTGCAATGTAATAATTTTGAAGTGATCGATCTCGGCGTAATGGTGCCGGCGGATAAAATCATTGAAACAGCAATCAACGAAAACGCCGATATTATTGGATTGAGTGGGTTAATCACACCGTCTTTAGATGAAATGGAATACTTCTTAGGCGAAATGAACCGCCTAGGTTTCAGCTTACCGGTGATTATCGGTGGTGCAACCACCTCCAAAGAGCATACCGCGATCAAACTCTATCCAAAATACAAGCACGAAGTGATCTACACCACCAACGCGTCCCGCGCAGTAACGGTTTGTGCTGCCTTGATGAACCCAGAAAGCAAAGCGGAACTTTGGCAACGTACCAAACAAGAATACGAAAAAATTCAGCACAGTTTTGCCAACCGCAAACCATTACGCCAACAGCTCCCAATTGAACAGGCACGCGCTAACGCGTTCCCCGCGTTTTCTGGCGAATGGGCGGATTATCAAATACCACAACCAAAACAAACTGGCATTATCGAATACAAAAATGTGCCAATTTCAACCTTACGTCAATTTATTGACTGGTCGCCATTTTTCCGTTTATGGGGATTAATGGGCGGCTATCCTGATGCCTTTGATTATCCTGAAGGCGGCGAGGAAGCACGCAAAGTCTATAATGATGCCCAACAAATGCTCGATGAATTTGAACAAAATGGCAAGCTCAAGCCAAGTGGTATTATGGGGATTTTCCCTGCTTATCGTAAAGGCGATGATATTGAAATTTATCAACATTCTGACCGCACTTCTGTTGCAGGTATTGCGCACCATTTACGACAACAAAGTGAACGCGGAAAAAATAGCAAAAGCCCCTATAATTTTGCTTTAAGTGATTTTATCGCCGATCGCGAAAGTGGACAGCAAGATTGGCTCGGAATGTTCGCCGTCTGTGCTGGCATTGAAGAACACGACTTAGTGGATAGCTTCAAAGCCGCAGGTGATGATTACAATGCGATTTTACTACAAGCAATAGGTGATCGTTTAGCTGAAGCAATGGCAGAATACTTACACTTTGAGCTTCGCACTAAGGTATGGGGCTATTCCAATGAAACCTTCAATAATGAAAATCTCATTGCAGAAAATTATGTCGGCATTCGCCCCGCCCCGGGTTATCCAAGTTGCCCAGAACATACAGAAAAGCAATTGATTTGGGATCTCCTTGAAGTGGAACAACGCATTGGAATGAAGCTCACTGAAAGCTACGCAATGTGGCCTGCTGCCAGTGTCTGTGGTTGGTACTTCACCCACCCAGCCAGCAACTATTTCACCCTAGGTCGCATTGATGAAGATCAAGCGCTAGACTACGCCAAACGCAAAGGTTGGAATGCAAAAGAAATGCACAAATGGCTCGGTGTTTCGATGAAGTAATAAAGGTTTTATTTTTCACATAGCCTTTGACAGCATAGAATAATAAGCTATAATTTATATTATAATTTATAGCTTATGAAAGGTAGGTAAATGACTAAACCACAGCACTGGAACGTTATATTAACGGATAATTTTGTTGCTTGGTTGAAACAGCAAAACAATGCTATTCAAGAAGATGTTACCGCTGCACTTTTACTTTTAAAAACGGTTGGCCCCGAACTTTCTCGTCCTTATGCCGATACGCTGAAAGGTTCGCAATACCCAAATATGAAAGAGCTACGCATTCAACATCAAGGCAAGCCCTTAAGAGCACTTTTTGCTTTTGATCCCTTGCGTCAAGCTATTATTTTATGTGCAGGTGATAAAAGCAACGATAAACAGTTCTATAAGAGAATGATCAAACAAGCTGACGCTGAATTTAGCGCTTATTTAAGAACACTGGAGAAGTGAAATGAAAACTTTAGAACAACTTTTAGATGAGTTTTCTCCTGAAGCTCGCCAAAGAATTGAGCAAAAAGCAGAAGAATTACTGCTTGAGTCAGGATTATCTAGCATTCGTCAAGAAATGGAAATCTCTCAAAAACAGCTGGCCGATGCCCTTGGTATTTCACAACCTGCTGTTGCACAAATCGAACAGCGAGGCAATGAATTACGCCTTTCTACGCTTAAACGCTATGTAGAGACAATGGGCGGAAAACTCAGCCTTGCTATTGATATGCCTATGGGAGAAACTCGGATTTTTAAAATTTAATTTTTTATAACAAAAATGCGGTGAAAAATCACCGCACTTTTTCTATTTATTAACAAACGTTTCTAATTCTTCTAAATGCTTATTAGCTATCTTGATAAAGGGTTCTAATAACTCAAAAATTTGTTTTGCTAGATGACCAGTGATAACGTCTTTCCAAGTTTTTCCATCCCAATTTCTTAAGTTTCCATTGCAATATTGCCATTGTATCCACCATTTAGCTTGTTCAAATCCTTCTAATTTAAACATTTCTTCTAATCTTTGGTAATTTTCCTGTGAGATATTATCTTTATTAGCCCAAAATCCATAATATACATTATGATACTTTTTATTGTCATTTGCGATACCTATACTCCAAGAATACTTTTTATCTTCTTTATCAAGGAAAATACCTTCTTTATGTACATTATAAAAATGCCAGTTATATTTAATCATTCTCGGATATTCTTCTTTAAGCTTATTCTGAAGTTGCTGAACCAAGCTATCTTCTAATTTTTTATAAATATTATCTGATAAATCCAATAACGTTGTTGCTGCTTCAATCCAATCAGGATTTTCCACTAGCTTATCTAATAGTTGGTTATTTTCTTTTGTTTCATTCATAATATCTTCCTTTAAAAATTGTATAAAACTCTGACAAAAAGCCCGAATATTTGGAGCGATTATTGCCGTTTGCTCCAGCCACTTAATCAGATCTTCTACACCAATAACTTTTGCTTGATTATCTTGAATTAATTTATTCCATCTATCTGTATCAATAGATTGTTCACTAGGCGGTTTCTTAAACGGGGATAAATAGATCAAACAACAAAAATTAGGGTTATAACTAGTAATATTTTCCCAATAATCTTCTAATTGGTTATTTTGATCGGCTGCATATCTTAACTTATTTTCAATAGAAATAATCCATTGGCGTTTATTATCTAAAAAACCTTCAATAAAAATATCATGTCGCCCTCGTTCTGAAGTTACTTTTTCACAAGTTACCGATACATTGTTATAAGACAAATATTCTGGCAGGTTTAAATATTTTAATAAACTATTTAAAAATAAGTCTTGTTGTCCGTGATTTTGGCTAGGATCAAGTAAGAACGCAATGATTTCAGATAAACCATTTTCATTAGTTCTTATAAATTGAAAAGGGCTAAAATGGCTCGCATCATATAATTTTTTTTTTAGCATTTTCACGCTGAAAAAAAGCAAGTGTTTCATAAATTTCATCTAAGGATTTAAGTGGTTCACTTGTCATTTTCTTTTCTCATTTTTGATTAAATATAAATAATTAATCATAATTTATGAATAGTTCCAAACATTCTTTTTTCCACATCAATCTCCGCCTTAACGCCAAACGCAATGGCTAAATTTTCTGCGGTTAGGGCATCTTGCGTATTGCCGTGGGCGAGTAAGTTGCCTTGGTGTAGCAAGATAATCTCATCGCAGAAACGGTAAGCCAAATCAAGGTGGTGAATGGCGACAACGCAGGTAGTGCTTGGGGTGAGTGATTTTAATTGTTCTAAAATATCAATTTGATAATAAGGATCAAGGGGGGCAATGGGTTCGTCTGCCAATAAGATTGGTGCGTTTTTTATGCAACAACGGGCAAGCTGAACACGGGCTTTTTCGCCCCCTGAAAGATGTTGGAAAGGTTGTTCTAACAGATGTTGAACCGAAAATTGGCAAGCGATTTGCTGGATCTTTTGCTGCTGCCATTGTTGATGCGATGAATGCAACCAATGAGAAAAAAATTTGCTTTTTTTTGACCGCACTTTTTCACTAAGATTATCCATCGTTTCAGGTAAACCAAGTGCGATGACATCATAGACAGATAAATCCCAATAAATCGCTGTGTTTTGAGCGAAATACGCCAATATTTGGCTTTTTTGAGCTAAACTCATTTCATTGAGCGGTTGTTCATTAAATAAAATCGTGCCTGTTTCAAGGGGTGAAATGCCAGCAATGGCTTTCAACAAGGTAGATTTCCCTGCACCATTACCCCCCATTATGCCCACCAATTTACCTTGCGGAATGTGGCAAGTGATATTCTGAATGCCGTAGGAAAGGCTAACATTATGCAATTTAATCACGGGCTAATCTCCGTTGTTGGGTGAGCAAGATCCAAATTAAGCAAGGTGCGCCAATAATGGCGGTAAGTGTGCCAATATAAATATGCGAGAAAAACGGAATATATTGAATAGCAAGATCAGCAACTAACAACAGTAATGCGCCCATTAAGCCACTTGTCAAATAAAGTTGTGATGGTTGTTTTTTGATCCAAATGCGGGCAAAGTGCGGCGCAATTAAGCCAATAAATCCGATTGTCCCTGTTTGTGGAATGGTTGCGCCCACCAGCAACGCCACGCCAAGAGTGGTGATAAAAAAGCTACGTTTGGGGTCAATGCCCATCGTGCTAGCGGTTTCTTCCCCGAAGGTGAGTAAATCGAGGTAACGGCGTTGGCAATATAAACAAATTGCACCGCCCACCACAATAGGCAATGAAAGCAAGAGCGGTGTTATTTTCGCCCAGATTAATGAACCCTGTAACCAGCGGTATAATTCCGCTAATGCCCAAAGACTTTGCGCATTGGAAAGTAATAATGCAATAGCTGAACCGAGTAACATATTCACTGCAACCCCTGCTAAAATCATCATTGTTGTACCTTTATTTTTAGCGATGAAATAAACCAACAAAAAACTGCCTAACGCTCCTAAAATGCCACCAAACAGTAAAAAAGATAAAGGTAAAGAAAAATAATACAGTAAAAACACGCTTGCAGTGGTTGCCCCATTTGCTGCGCCAAGTAAGCCGGGGCTAGCCAATGGATTTTGAAATAATCCTTGCATTGCATTGCCCGCCACAGCAAGGCTTGCTCCAGTTAAAATAGCCAAACCTAAACGTGGCAAACGAATGTCCCATAACACCAAAGATCGCATATCCGTGGCAATCCCTTGTGCATTGCGTAAATGCGCAAAATCACCAAGCTGATGAAAAATGGCAAAGGCAATTAACAAAAGTAATAAGACAAAAAGGGAAAGGTTTAATCGTTTCATTCTGGTTATTCTTCCTTATTGAGTTGGCGATAAATCATTTCCGCCCCTTGCCAAACACCGTGATCAAAGCAATAGCCATATTTTAATGGCATTGTTGCCATTCGTTGTGCGGGAAACATATTGGCTAACAAAGGGTGATTAAGCACTTCAGCCTGTTCGTTATAACCTTGTTTATCACGGATAGAAATCAGCCAATTCGGTTGCGCACGCAACAGTTTCTCAAGGGAAAAATTTTGTGCGGTTACTGCATTTTCGAGGGGGGTTAAGCCAAGCAATTTTAGCAACACTTGATATTGCGGAAAAATGGGGTCTACCACCCCAGTATCAGAAAGAATTAAGGTGCGGGTGTGAGATTGATTAAGCTGAAAATCACTGTTTTTTAGCTTTGCCACCAGTTGCTGTGCGTGTTTTTCATTACCAAGGCGTTTGCCTAATTGTAGGATTAATGCAAAAAGTTGCTCTGCCGTTTGTGGGCTATCATTAATAGGGAAAATCTTTACGCCAAGTTTTTTGAGATCAGCGACCAGTTGCGGATAAAACTGCTCATTGAGTAAAATGGTTTTATCTAAATAAGGCAACAAATCTGTTAATCGCGCCTCAAGTGCGGGTTTATGTTGATTAACTTTATCCAGCATCATTAAGGGATTGGTTGAATAAATAGATTGTGCGGCAATTTGTTCAGGGCGTGCTAATTCAGCCAAAAGCCTATCACTACACAATGTCAGTGAGACAAATTGCTCTTGTGCCAAAAGTGGGACTGAAAAGAAAAGTGCGGTAAAAAATAAGCGAATTTTTTGCATTAGAAAATGATGTCCAAAACAAAGTGCGGTGAAAATTTTGCTAATTTTACACCGCACTTTTACAAAAGCCTATCTGCTTATCCGTTAGAAGTTGCCTTTTAAGCCCACATATAAAGTGCGACCATATTGACCGTAACCAACGATATTTTCATATTTTTTATTAAACAGGTTATTCAAATTCGCATACACATTTAAGTTTGACGTAATTTGATAAGTCGTTCCAAGGCTAACTAAGGTGTAAGAAGGCATTTTAATTCTTGCAGGATAATTAACAAAACGTTTACCTACATAGTTTACATTCACATTCGCGCCAACGTTTTCTGTGATTTGATAAGCGACGCCAAGGTTTGCCATATGTTTTGGACGACGAACTAATGCTTTACCACGGCTGTCTTTCGTTTGGGTATAAGTATAGTTTGCGTAAGCGGTTAAATCATCGGTGATTTTTCCGTTATAAGCCACTTCAATACCTCTGATTTGAGTTGAACCACTCATATTTACCGCTTGTGAAACGTTATTAGGCAAATAAGCTGTACTAATAAAATTTTTCACATTGCGAGCAAAATAAGTGATATCTAAGCGATGACGTTTATCTGTGGTGTCAAGCAACAAGCCAATATCCCCACCTTTACTTTTTTCTGGTTTAAGATTTGGATTAGGTAAAAATGTGCCATTGTAACCATAAAACTCTGTAATGGTCGGATTTTGGATCGCTGTACCAAAACTTGCGTGTACTTTCAGATTTTGTAATAGGCGATAAGCCCCCGAAATACGTCCAGTAAAGCTGTTATCATAATGATTGCTGTCTGTGTAACGCCCACTCAAACTTAAACTATGATCATTTTCGCTAAATAAACGGTATTCCGCTGCCACGCTTTTTTCTGTTAAATGCTTTTTACTGTTAGCAGAAGAACCGAAATCATAGGTAGAACGTTGATACTCTGTAAGCAAACTCAAGGCTTGTTGCACCTCACCTTCGCGATCAAAATGAATATCTAACTGATAATTTGCATTGAGTTTTTTCGCATCATAACCGCTTGCCCACGAACCTAGCGTATCACTGTCGGTTTTTTGGTGGCTAATGTTTGCTTTATGTTTAAACAAGTCTTTATCCGATCCTACATAGCCACCTAACTTGAAGGTTGTTTCACGGGTTCGGGTATAATCATCAAAGGTCGTTTCTGCCGCATAGCTATTATCAAAACGTGCCGTTTGGCTAAAATGACTGGCTAACAAATCAATACCTTTTTCACCGTCATCATAGCCCATACGCAATGACAATGCATCACGGTGGAATTTATCTCGCTCTTTTGCTCCACCTGTACTAACACTGTTGCCATCTTCCGTGGTATAACGAAAACGATTTGAACTATACGCAGAAATACCTTTAGTGCGATGACTATCACCGTGTACGCTATAATAAAATCCATTTTGCTGACCTGAAAGGGTAAGCGAGCCATCATAAGTGCCTTTTGAGCCTGTGCCTAAATCAAAATCCACGTTAAAGGGTTTGTCTTTATAAAGCCCGCTTTTCGTGGTGATATAAACCACACCACCCATTGCATCACTGCCCCATAATGCAGATTGCTCACCACGCAATACTTCAATACGCTCAATATTGCTTAGGCTTAAGCCGCCGAAATCATAGCCATAGCCTGAAACAGGATTGACTTTCACACCGTCAATAATTACTGCTGTGTGATTTGAATCTGCGCCACGCAAATAAAGATTGGTCAATGTACCGCGTCCCCCTGAAGCACCGATTGCCACACTTGGCACGGTTTTTAATACATCAGAAACATAAGTGGCATCGCGTTCAGCAAAATCTTTTTCAGCTTGAATTTACAATCTAACTGCAACAAATAAAAAAGTGTTCATAAGGAAATCGACGATAATTTGTTTAGCACAAAACAAAATCACTGATGAGAGCTTATGAACACCTACAAACATCTTACACTTTGTGAACGAGAAAAGATAATGGTTTTTCACGCATTAGGCAAAACGATTACACAAATTGCCCAGCAATTACAGCGACATAAATCGACCATTTCACGAGAATTGAAGCGCTGTCAGGGCGAATATGCGGCATTATCAGCTCAAGAACACTATCAACAACAACGGGTAGAATGTAAACCCAAGCGAAAGTTAGCCAACCCGAAATTGTTTGATTTTGTTAAGCAAAAGTTCTTACAAGAGAATTGGTCGCCAGAGCAGATTGCCGCCCGTTTGAAATACGAACAAAGTGCGCTTTCTATTAGCTTTGTCAGTATTTACCGAGGGATTTATGCCGGGTGGTTTGATGAGAAAGGGTTATCGCACGGGGCAAGAGGGGCGATTCGGAAACTCCGTCATCGCGGGAAAAAGCGGCATACCAATGACTATGTGGAAAAACGCGGAAAAATCCCAATTAGTCATCATTTAACCGAACGACCAAGCGAAGCCGAAACTCGAAGCCGTTTAGGTGATTGGGAAGCAGATACCGTGTTGGGCGCAGCAGGCAAAGCCTGTTTATTGACCTTGACGGATAGAAAAAGCCGTTTTTCCCTCGTCAGAAAACTGCCTGCAAAGCGAGCAGAAAGCGTTGCTAAGGCAATGAGTGAAGCCTTGCACAATGAGCCTTTAGAGAGCATTACTCCAGATAGAGGGAAAGAATTTGCAAAACATCAGCAGGTAACGGAAAGACTTCAGGTTGAATTTTACTTTCCATTGCCCCACCAACCTTGGCAAAGAGGAACAAATGAAAACACGAACGGTTTACTAAGGGAGTATTTTCCGAAAGGTCGAGACATTACGCCCTTTTCAGAAGCACAAATACAAACCGTGGTCGATAAATTAAATCACCGACCACGCAAATGTTTAAACTGGAAAACGCCTTATGAAGTTTATTTTGATAAAGTGTTGCAGTTAGTTTGACAATCCAAGAGTTAAAACCGTCACGGATGAGGCAGTTTGATCTTCATTCACGGGGGTGGCATAAGCAGAATACACATAAATAGGTGCAAGTGCTTCGCTTTGTGTTACGTTTTCTGTGGCATAAAGTGCGCTAGAAAACGCAAACAACATTGCTGTGGTAATCATATTTTTTTGCATTGTCTTTCCTTTCTACATAAAAAATGGCGCTATTTTGACACAGCCCCACTTGCTTCGCAAATCCGAATTATTCATTATTACAATGAATATTATTTATTTTTCTGTCTTTGCCCTTATAAAAAATCAGCAAAAACTGACCGCACTTTAGAAATGACTTATTGCGTTAAGATTTCCCTTAACGCTATTCCAATCTCCGCAAGGCTTTTCACGGTGGTTACGCCGGCTTGTTGTAGGGCGTGGATTTTTTCATCGGCAGTGCCTTTGCCTCCACTAATAATCGCACCAGCGTGTCCCATTCGTTTCCCTTTTGGCGCAGTGATGCCAGCAATATATGCCACTACGGGTTTAGTGATGTTATGGCGAATAAATTCTGCGGCGTCTTCTTCCGCACTTCCTCCTATTTCGCCAATCATCACAATGGCTTCAGTTTCGGGATCTTGTTGAAAACGTTGCAGAATATCAATAAAACTTGAGCCGGGAATAGGATCGCCCCCAATCCCAACGCAAGTGGATTGCCCAAAACCTTGATCCGTTGTTTGTTTTACCGCTTCATAAGTTAATGTGCCTGAACGAGAGACAATACCAACGCGCCCTTTTTGGTGGATATTCCCCGGCATAATGCCAATTTTGCATTCATCAGGGGT